>JAUVQN010000007.1 GCA_030598125.1 Coriobacteriia bacterium
CCCGCCCTTGGTGGGGTCGAAGAAGTGTTCGATGTGGACGTAGCCATGAGGCTCCTCGTTCGCCTGTGCTTCTCCAAGTGCGGTCACCAGCGGCTGCGGGAGCGCGATGCCCGCACTGGGGTTGTTCGTCTGCCAGTACAGGCTGTCACTGTCTCCGTACCGTGGGGCAAGGATTGCCACAGAAGATAGCCCTGAGTAGACGTGCTCGCCGCGAGTGTCGGTGATGTTGAATACACCCATGGCCTCCCAGCCCTTGGCGGCAAGCTGCTCGTCATGCGGAACCGTGCCCAGCAGGGAGTCGTCGTGCCAGTGCCCGTGTGCCGCAGCCTGTAGAGCGTCCACGCATGTGCGGAAGAACAGGCGGCTCACTCCGATGATGACCAGCGTCGGCAGTTCGGTTTGACCTCCGAACTGCAACGTAGCGTTCTCAAGCTTCTGACGCATGATGTCTGCCCAGAGCCGGTCGGTTGGGCTCGCACGACAGCAATACGACAGCAGCGTAGCAGTCGAACGCTCTTCTTGAACACAGAGGTCAGGGCCAAATATGCACCCTGACCTCGTCGTTTCCTATGGCGGGATGTACGGGACTCGAACCCGCGACCTCTGGCTTGACAGGCCAGCGCTCTAACCAAGCTGAGCTAACACCCCGTGGTGGCAGCGAACGGGATTGTACAAGCCCTTGCTACGCTTGTCCATGCAACAGTCGCGCCCCGCGCGCGCCTCGCCCGGCCGCTCGACGCCCTAGTCCGGACCATCCTCCCCGAGTCGCTCTCTCGCAGCCCGGACAGCTCGCGTGGTCGAGTCACCGAGCGTGGAGACCGCGTGGAAAACGTCCTCATCGCCGATCACGTCGAGCGTGCCGGTGCGCTCCAGCTGCCCGTACAGGTCGTCTCCCACGCCGGCCAGAAGCAGATGCCCGTTCTCGCGCTCGAGCCGCTCCTCGTAGCGCTTCAGCACCTCGAGGAAGGTGCTGCCGACGTCCACCCGGCCGCGAAGCCTCAACACCACGTACGCCTCGTCGGTGCCGAGCGGATCGGGCAGCATCTTCTCCACGACCTGCGCCCCCGCGTAGAAGAGGCTGCCGTAGACGTTGAGTACCGTGACGTCGTGGCTCTTCGGCGACTCGGGCGGGTCCACTTCGGCGAACCTGCCATCCTTGAGCTCCACCATCTCGACGATCCGGACGTCGAGCGAAGAACTGTAGACGTAGCTCACGACCGAGATCGCGACGCCCAGCAGGACCGCGTACTGGATGGGCATGATGAGCGTGCCGATGAAGGTGATCGTCATGATCGCTCGAGGCGCCATCCCGGTGTTCCACACGGCGACGATCGAATCCCGATTCACCGCCCTGACGCCGACGATGATGAGTAGCGCCGCGAGCGCCGTCATCGGCACTACCTCGATCACGCCGGAGAAGAGCAGCAGCACGATGGCGATGACCGGGCCTATCGTGAAGTTCGCCCAGCGCGAGGTGGCGCCGGCCTGCAGGTTGAGGGCCGTGCTCGAGACGGACCCGCCGATGGGCATCCCCTTGAAGAACCCGGAGAGCACGTTGCCGATCCCCTGACCGATGAAGTCGCGATTCAGCTTCGGGTACGTGCCGTCGGGATTCGGCGTCGCTTTGCTCACTCCGGTCCCCTGGATCAGCCCGATCAGAGCGATGGAGACGGCGGGTATCAGCAGCACGAAGACGAGATCGAGCGTGGGCAGGGCCGGTGTCGGGAGCGCACTCGGGATGGGCGAGATGTCCCCGACCGTCTGACCGCCGTAGCCGCCGACGAACGCGACTCCCGTCGCCAGGATCAGTGCGAGGGCCATGGCGAATCGCTTGATGGGCGTGCGCTCGAGCAGCAGCACGAGCGCGATCGTGGCCGCACCCAGCACGAGCGTGCTGATGTCGATGCGCGACGGATGCAGGATGATGTCCACCGTCCGCAGGACCTTGTTGTCCGCGTCGCTCACCGCTCCGGTGAAGCTCGGGATCTGGCCGAGCACGATCGAGACGGCGACACCGGTGAGGAAGCCCCGCATCACGGCGTTCGAGACGAACCGCATGAGGGTCCCAGCGCGGAGGATCCCGAGGAGGAGCATCACGATGCCCACCAGGACGGTGAGCGTCAGCAGGCCGGCGACCTCCTGACCGGCAGGGACCAGCGCCAGCCCGTCACCGACCGCCAGCGCCATCGCCGCGGTGACCGCGACCGTCATGAACTGGGAGCTCGTCGTGAGCGCCGCGGACGGGGTGCCCACGAGCAGCGCATGGAGCCCGTTCACCGGGTTCACACCGGCGAGCACCGCGTTCGCCATGGCGTCGGGGATGTTCGCGATCGCCGTGGTCACGCCGGCGATGACATCGCGACCTATGTTGCGCTTCGAGCCTTGGCTGGGTGGGCTCTGGCGCTCGGGCGCGTCATCCGAGCGCGCCGTGCTCTCGTCGTCCGCCATCCGCGCCGCCAGCCTCCCTCGCTTCGTGCCGTCCCCGATCCACGTCAGCACAGAGCGCGTTCATCCGTGAGTATGCCCGAGATCCTGTTGCGGGATGGCGACGGTGAGCTGGTGCAGGACGTACGGAACGCATATCTTTGCGGAGACGGTCGTCGAAGCGACCGCATCCGCGGACGAGTCCCGCTCCGGTGGGGCGGACGGAAGAGAGGGAACGACGTGAGTGCAGTCTCCTGGATCGGTTTCTTCTTCATCTACCTGCTGATCTTCGGTATGGCCGCCGGGTGGATCGCCTGGCTCGTCCTCGGCAAGCGCGGCGAGCTCAACTGGACGCTGAACTTCATCGTGGGCGTCATCGGCTCGTTCCTGGGCGGCACGGTCGGGAGTCTCCTCTTCGGCGAGGGGTTCCAGCTCCGGCCGGGCGGCATCATCGGCTCGATCGTCGGCGCCATCGTCGTGCTCGCTATCTACTACGCGATCCAAGGGCGCAAGAAGGGCTAGCGTCCCGCGCGCGGGCCCAACTGTCGCGTCGACCGGGCCCCCGCCCGGACCTCACATCACCAAGTGATCCAGCGCGTTCGCGTACGTCTCGTACGTCCTCATGTCGTACAGCACGAGCTTCACGTGCCGCACGCACTCCGCTTCGGCGAGGAACTTCCGGATGGTCTCGAGCGCCACGGGTGCGGCCTGTTCCTTCGGATAGCCGAACGCCCCGGTAGAGATCGACGGGAACGCGACCGTCTCCAGACAGAAGTGGTCCGCGACCCGCAAGCTCTCGAGGTAGGCGCTCGACAGCGTCTGGGCCTCGTCGGCCATTCCCCCGAGCCACTTGGGCCCCACCGTGTGGATGACGAACTCGACGGGCAGATCGCCGCCGTGGGTGAGCATGGCCCTCCCCGGATCGAGCCGGCCATGTTCGTCGACGTACTTCTTGCACTCCTCGAGGATCGTGTCGCCGCCAGCGCGAGGTATGGCCCCGTCGACACCGCCACCGCCCATGAGGCTGGAGTTGGCGGCGTTCACGATCGCGTCCGCTTCGACCGTCCTGATGTCGCCTCGCTCCAGCGTGATGACCTTGTCCCCGATGCGCAGCTCGTTCGCCACGCGAGTCACCCCCCTGCGCCCCGCGTCCTCTCTTCCGTTACTACATGTCTACCCCGAGCTGATGCTCCTGAAAGTGACGAAGTACCTCTGCCGACCGCTCGTCGTACTCCTCCCGAAGGGGTCCGAGCGCCTCGCGTGCGGCCTTCACCGAGGCGACGAGCGCGTCGGCCTCCTCCCTCGAGCGCGCATCGCCGGTGACGGGCGCGTACAGGGACTCGAGGGCCGCGACGTAGGCGACCATGGCGCCGTCGAGCTCCAGGAGCGTCTCGGTGAGCTCGAGCTGCAGACCCGCGTACTCGACGAGCGGCTCCGAAGCGCCGGACCCGGTGACCGCGAGAAGCTCCGTGCGGACCGCTTCCACATCGGCGCGCTGGCCCGTGAGCTCGGTCCGCACTGCCACGACGACCTCGGCGCCCGCCGTCGACGCCTCGGACTCGGGAAGCCCCTCCGCACGCGCGAGCTCCGACGCGATCCGGCTGTCGAACGCACGGTACGCGTCGAAGTGCGTCGCGGCCACCGTGAGGTGTTCGCGCGCCGCCTCGTCAGCCGACGTGCAGCCGACAGCGAGCGGGAGCGCGCCGAGGAGCAGGCATGCGACGAGGGCGGCTGCGCCAGCGGAGAGCGTGGGAGCGCTGCCCGCGGCGCGGCGCGTCACTGCATCTGGCGAAGGTAGGGGTACGGGTTCACGGCCGCCCCGCCGCCGGGATGGATCTCGTAGTGTAGATGGTGTGCGCCGCCGGACGCGTGGCCGGTATTGCCGACGGTCCCGATCTGCTGGCCCGCGGAGACGCGTCCTCCCGTGACGGAGAAGCTGTCGAGATGCGCGTAGTAGAAGCTCAAGCCGTTGTCGGCCGTGAGCCAGATCGTCTTGCCGCCGAGCCCGCCGGTCTTCGCCCGGACGCTGCCGGACAGCGTCGCCACGACGGGCGTGCCCCGGGGCGCCATGATGTCGGTCCCCTTGTGCCGCCTGCGACCGCCCGAGCGCGAGGCCCCCCACGTGTCGCTGTAGTAGTTGCCTCCCGCCACGGGGAAGACCATGCCGTTCGGGCTCACCGGCGGCACGTAGGTGCGTCGTCCGGAAGCGGCCTCACGCGCGACCGCGGCCGCGAGCTGCGCCTTGAGCCGCTCGTACTCGCTCTGCTTCGAAGCGAGCCGCCGGTCCAGCGCGGCCTTCTTGTCCTGGAGTGCGGCGACGTCGGCCTCCTGCTGCGCGACCTCCCGCTCCACTGCGGCCGCTTCCGCCTCGTAGGCGGCGCGGAGCTCCTTCACGTCGGCGATCGCCTCGGCGTCGGAGCGCGTGAGCCGCTCGAAGAGCTCGACCCTGGTGGCGAACTCGGAGAACGACGTGCTTCCCAGGATGAAGGAGAGCAGGTCGTCGTCGTTGCGGGTGTACATCGCGTACGCACGATCGGCGAAGGCCAGCTCGGCGACCTCGAGCTTGGCCTCGGTCTCCACCAGGCTGTTGTTCAGACCCTCGAGCCGCACCTCGGTCTCGTTGAGCTGCCAGTAGGCGGCGTCGTACTCCTTGCCGACCTCGGCGACGTCGCTCTTGAGCGCGTCGACCTGCTTGGCGAGCTCCGCGGCGGTCGCCGCGGACGCCTCCGGTGCGAGGGTCAGACCAGCCGCCACCAGCGCGAACACCGCCGTCGCGACCGTGATGTATGTGATCATACGCGGGGTCACGCTTCACCCCACAAGCGAACGACCTGCCACGCATCGAACAGGAGTACCCCTCGGCACAGGTTACCCCTCGGCGACGAGCGAGACAAAGGCGTCCACGTCGGCTTCGGTCGTGTCGAAGGAGGCCATCAGCCTCACGATGCCCTCGTCCTCGTCCCACGTGTAGAAGTAGAACGCCTGCCGAAGGGGCTCGATCCGCTCCTTCGGAAGCCTTGGGAACACCGCGTTCGACTCGACGGGGAAGACGATCTCGACGCCCGCGTCCCGCAGACCCGCCTCGAGCCGGCGCGCCATCGCGTTGGCGTGCGCCGCCATCTCGCGCCACAGGTCGTCCTCGAGCAACGCCTCGAACTGCGCGGACAGGAACCGCATCTTGGAGGCGAGCTGCGTGCCCTGCATCCGCACGTAGTCGAACCCCTCGGCGAGCGCGGGATCGAAGAAGACGACCGCCTCCGCGCAGAGCGTGCCGTTCTTGGTCGCCCCGAAGGAGAGCACGTCCACACCCGCGTCCCGCGTGATCTCCCTGAGGCTCGTGCCGAGCGACGCCGCCGCGTTCGAGAGCCTCGCCCCGTCCATGTGAAGAAGCAGTCCGTTGCCGTGCGCGAAGTCGGCAAGCGCGCGGACCTCCTCGGGCGTGTAGACGGTGCCGAGCTCGGTCGCCTGACTGATCGAGACCACCTTGGGCTGCGCGGCGTGCTCGAACCCGAACACGTCGAGCGTGGGCGTCACATCGTCGGGCGTGAGCTTTCCCGCCGGTGTCGGCAGCGCGATCAGCTTGACGCCGGCATGCTTCTCCGGCGCGCCGGTCTCGTGCACGTGGATGTGCGCGGTGTCCGCGCAGACGACCGCGTTGAACGGTCGCGTCGCCGCCTGGATCGAGAGCACGTTGGCGCCGGTCCCCGAGAAGACCGGGTAGGCGCGCGTGTCCTCACCGAAGTGCCGCCGGAAGTGCTCCAGGACGGACGCCGTGTACTCGTCTTCGCCGTACGCCATGGCGTGACCCTGGTTGGCGCGCTCGATCGCCGCCATGACGGTCGGGTGCACACCCGAGAAGTTGTCGCTCGCGAAGCTGGTCCGCACGTGAGACACCCCCTGGCAAGGTCCCGGTCGGCACGGGACGAGAACATATGCGCGTCAGAAGCTTCCACAGTATACGCACTCACCCGAGGCTGCGCGGCGGGACGAGCGGTACCATGTGCGAGGCCGTCGAGACCTGGACTGGAGGCGCGATGAAAGCCCACACCGTGTACAAGACCATGCAGACCTACGAGCGCCGCGAGTTCGTGCGGATCACCGACGACGTGCGGCAGACCGTCGCGGACTCGGACATCAGCGAGGGCATGGCGCTCGTCTCCGCGATGCACATCACGGCCGGCGTCTGGGTGAACGACGACGAGCCCGGCATCCAGGAGGACGTGCTCGAGTGGCTCGACAAGATCGCCCCGCCGAGCTGGAGACCGCCCTCGAACGGAGTCGCCGAGCAGCTCCTCCCCGACCCGGGCGACTACCGGCACCACGCCGGGGGCGAGGACAACGGAGACGCGCACCTGAAGAACCTGCTCGTACACCATCAGGTGATCGTGCCGGTGACGGACGGGCGTCTCGATCTGGGTCCGTGGCAGGCGGTCTTCTACACGGAGTTCGACGGGCGGCGCCCCAAGCGCCTCATCATCAAGGTCATGGGCGAGTGAGCGGTCGGCTGCGGGACGAATCGCAGGCGGAGCGCTTCACGGGCGTCTTCACAGGAAGCGCACACCGCATCGGATGCGCTGAGACCGGGCGTGTAGTACAGTACGGGCCGTTCGTTCGCCCACGAACGGAGAGCGCGTGAGCTACGAGAAGGCCGACAAGAAGACCCTCCGTGTCGCCCGATGGGCCCGCTGGGGCGTGCTCGCGACCGTCCTGGCCGCGAGCACGGTCATCGGCTACCTGCACCAAGCGCGTGATCCCCCGCCCGGTCGGCGTGGACGCACTCTGCCCCTTCGGAGCGCTCGAGTCGATGTTCATCCTCATCACCGACGGGCTCTTCCTCAGGAGAATCGCACTCTCCAGCTTCATCCTCTTCGCGATCGTGCTCCTGATCGCCGTGGTGTTCCGGCGCTCCTTCTGCGGACTCATCTGCCCGCGCGGCGCGCTGCAGGAGGGCTTCAGCGACCTCGGCCGCAAACTCATGGGGAGGAACCTCACGCTCCCCGCGGCGATAGACCGCCCGGCGCGCTACCTCAAGTACGTGGTGCTGGTGGTGTTCGTCTACCTCGCGGCCGCCACTGCGACGCTCGCGATCAGACCGTACGACCCGTGGGTCGCCTACCATCACCTGCTCTCCGACGAGCTGCTCGAGAGCTTCCTCATCGGCACGATCATCCTGGCGATCACGGTCGCCGGCTCCTTCGTCTACAACCGCTTCTTCTGCAAGTACCTCTGCCCGATGGGCGCGTTCCTGGCGCTCATCTCCCGCCTCTCCGTCTTCAAGGTCCGCAGGAGCGAGGAAGTCTGCATCGACTGCGCCCGATGCGACGATGTGTGCCCCACGAACGTCCAGGTCGCGACGGCGGACGTCGTCGAGGACGTCGAGTGCATCAACTGCAACGAGTGCGTGAACGTGTGTCCGGCGAAGGGGGCCCTCGAGGTCTCCACCGGCTCCGGCAAGACGCTGACCCCGCTCACCGTACTGGGACTCGTCTCGGCACTCATCGTCTTCGTGCTCGCGGTGACGACGGCGACGGGCAGCTTCGCCTGGACGACCGGTGGCGGCCACGGCGGCGGTGGGGGCCAAGGTCAGGGCGAGGGCGGTCATGACGCCGAGAGCGAGGACGGCGATCAGCGCGGCAAGGACGGTGGCGAAGGCAAGGGCGACGGTCAGGGTGGGGGCCAAGGACAGGGCTCGGGCGGCGGCTCGGTCGAAGCGCCCCCCGCTACCGGCGAGTTCTCTGTCGCCGCGATCACCGGACA
Organism: Coriobacteriia bacterium; assembly: GCA_030598125.1. Lineage (GTDB taxonomy): Bacteria > Actinomycetota > Coriobacteriia > Anaerosomatales > JAUVQN01 > JAUVQN01. The sequence goes on from JAUVQN010000007.1 coordinate 8,182, forward strand.
GACGTCCTTCACCGACATCACCGAGGGAGCGAGCGTCCCCGCCTCGACGTTCGAGCAGGTGTTCGGCATCCCTGAGGACGCGCGCCGCTGCCCATGCGGCGCACGAAGGACGCGTACGGGTTCACCCCGGGTGAGATCCGATACTTCGTCGAGCTCTACCTCGAGGATCCGGCGACCGCACTCGAGTACGTCCCGGGCACGTTCGTGCACTAGCCAGGCCTCGGACCGGGGTGCAGGGAGCTCGAGAAGGGGCTCGGTCCTAGTTGGGGACCTGCGCGACGGCGGTGAGCTCGGTGGCCACGCGGTCGACGACCTGGGTGGGCGCGATGGACGAGAGCGAGCGCGTGACGCGCTTCACCAGGACGCCGATGTCGTCGGCATCCATGGCCTCAGGCTCGACGCCGCGGACGATCGCCGTAGCCAGCACCCATATCTCGGCCACGTCACGGCCGACGTAGGGCTCGAGGACCCCTATCAGATGTTCGTGCATTTCCCGCAAACCCCCTCGAGTCCAGCACTGTACACACGGACAGGAACGCGAGCAAGACCCCCCTGGGTACTGCCGCCATTGGGGTAGAGTGGGCATGCGGTCGAGGGAAGGGGATGGGCGGTGGATACGGTCCGTATCCGCGATGCGGACGCTGACGACGCAGCGGACATCGCGCGCATCTACAACCACGACGTCCTCGAGTCGACGGCCACCTTCGACACTGAAGCGAAGACTCCCGAAGAGCGCACCGTCTGGCTCGCCACCCACGACGCCGCGCATCCGGTGCTCGTCGCGGAGACCGGCGGCGGCGTCCGCGCGTGGGGGTGCCTCACGAAGTGGGCGGAGCGCCCCGCGTGGCGTCACACGGTGGAGGTCAGCGTCTACGTGGACCTCGACGCGCGCGGTCAAGGCCTCGGGAGCGGCCTCATGACCGCACTCATGGAGCGAGCGTCCGACGCGGGTCACCACGCCGTCATCGGTCAGATCGTCGCCGGCAACGACGCGAGCCTCGCGCTCGCACGGCGCCTCGGCTTCGAAGAAGTCGGGCGACTCCTGGACGTCGGCCGCAAGTTCAACGAGTGGCTCGACGTCGTGCTGATGGAGAAGCGGCTCGCCGGCCCGCGCGGGCGCGGAGGATAGCATCGTGGGGATCTCTCGAGCGACGGCGGCAGACGCCGAGGCCGTCCACGCGTTGCGGATGGTCGTCTTCGCGCGGGTCGCGGAGGACTACGCCGATCCGGCACTCCCTCCGCTCGCGGAAGGACTCCACGACGCCCGCGCCGAGTTCGAGACGCACGTCGTCTTCAAGGCGGTCGAAGGCGGCCGCATCGTGGGAGCCGTCCGCGCGTCCATCGAGGGCGACACCGTGCTCATCGCGCGGCTCGTCGTCGACCCGGACTCCGAGGGCCGAGAGATCGGGACGGCCCTCGCGCAGGCAGCGGAGGACGCCTTCCCCGAAGCGCGCCGCTTCGAGCTCTTCACGGGCGACAGGAGCCACCCCTCCCTCGCGATATGGCGCAAGCTCGGCTACCGCGAGGACCGCAGAGAGCCCATCGGGCACTACGAGCTCGTCTACCTCTCCAAGGACGTCTGAGGGAGGCGCTCTCGCGAGGGAGCGTACCGGTGACGAAGAAGGACCCGGCACGAGGCCGGGTCCTTCCCGCGAACACGGCCGGTGCGTCCCCTAGTGCAGCGGTAGCTGCACCGCGCCCCTGACCGTCTCGCCCACCTTCGACGCGACCCGTCATCCTCGACGATCTGACTGTCGCGACATCGCTCCCACATTCCATATACCCACGTCGTGCGTGGCGGAACGGTGCTGCGGGTACGCTCGTCAGCCCGCTGCGGGTACGCTCGTCAGCTCGCTTCGACCATCCACTCACGAACTTCTTAATTGGGCCTAATCTGGTACACGAGTTGCTTAAGAAGCTCTAGGTATGCGAGAGAAGGGTTGGAGCGATGGTCTGGAAGGAGACATGCCCGAACTGCAAGGGCAACCGCTACATCCGGGTCATGACCGGGGATGGGTCCGTCAACACCCGCAAGTGCCCGAGCTGCAAGGGCGAAGGATTCAATATCCGGCTCACCCACGGCACGACAAAGGCCTGGTGACCAGCGGGACCGCAGCGGCTGCGAGCTAGAGGGCCGGCTCCGTCACGGGGCCGGCTCCGTCCCCCGTCGGCACCCTCTCACGAGACAGGCGCTCTGAGATCCGGTAGACGATCATCAGCGGGATCCCCCGCATGACCAGCCAGCTGGCCGGCGCGAGGAGCAGCACCCCTACCAGCGCGGCCGGAGAATCCACCGCCACGATCGTGAGCCACATCAGCACGAGTCCTCCCGCCACCGCGCTGAGAGCGGCGAAGACCAGCACGGCCCTTCCGAAATCGAGCACGACGAGCCTGGGTGCCGACGACTGAGCACGGGGATCCCCGCGGTACTTGGCGCGGAGATTCACCAGCAGGTTCACGAGCAGACTCACAGGGATCGCGAGGAGCTCCAGCGGAAGCACGAGCTCCCTGAACGCGGTCACGAACTCCATGGGATGCGCATACACGTCTGCGAGAACCCCCTGCTGGCTGTGCACGCCTCGCGTGCACGTCCACGTCTCGAACAGAAACGTGTGCATGACGCTACCAGGTAGATGCACGCTTGTGAGGCTCTTCACGCGGATATCCGCCCGCGGGCGCGTTCTTGCCGTCCTGCGGCACTTGTCGCGGGACAGACGGCGACGCTAGAGAGGCGTCACTCCTCGTGCGGAGACAAGAACGAAGGAGGGCGGCGTCGCTTCGGACTGTTCGTGGACGTCCGATCCCCCATCGCTCTTCGCGCCGCCGGAACCGGCAGCGTCGTCGACCACTCAACACCCGGACGCGAAGAGCATCGTCGCGACCAGCGCGATGGCGATGGCGATGAGGACGAGCGCCCTGGCGGCCTTCCTGCCGGACGATCCCTGCATGACGGACTCATCCACGATACTCAGAGCGTCCCGAGACGATCGAGCGGCCAGTAGATGACGAATGCCTTGCCCTGGACGTTGTCGGCCGGCTGTGGGCCGAAGATGCGGCTGTCTCCGCTGTGCGCGCGATTGTCGCCCATGAGCCACACGTAGCCCTCAGGGATCTCGATCGGTCCACCGAGCGTCCGGTCGTCCCGCCGTGCGGGGTCTATGTAGGGCTCGTCTATCTGCACGCCGTCCACGTACACGTACCCGTCGAGGATCTCGACCGTCTGCCCGCCGACGGCGATGACACGCTTGGTCAGAGGCGTGCCGCCGGGGTCGTCGGGGTTGTCGAAGACCACGATGTCGCCGGACTCCGGATCCTCGAACCGGTAGATGAACTTGTTGTAGAAGACCCTGTCGTTGATCTCCACGGTGGGCTGCATGGAGCCCGTCGGGATGACGAAGGGCTGGACCACGAACGTCTTGATGCCGGTCGCCAGCAAGAACGCGAGCCCGAGAAGGAGCACGGTCTCGCCGAGCCAACGCGCGAGAGACCAGTTCTCGCGACCCGTGGTGTCGTCGTGCTGCTCGCCGGCGTCCGGAGCCTCGGACTCGGGGGCCGGCTCGTACTGCTCGTCCGTCATTCGAACGGTCCCTCTCGTGTCGCGCGCGTGCCAGGGGAGAGCTTACATCCGACAGCACGAAGGGTGCCACACGGATGAGTGTCACACGGATGCTGAGAATACGTGACGACCGGCCTGGGGACCGGTCGTCACGTGTGGTGGGGCCTGGAGCAGGATCCGCGATCTCTCTGGTCGGCAGCGGCATCCTCCCGGCGGCCGCCGAGTGTCCATGGCCGCCGGCGCGCCCTGATAGGATGGGGACGATGAAAGGCCGAGCAGCGGGGGAAGCCATGCCCGAGTGTTCGAACTGTGGCGCCGACGTACCCGAGGGCGGAGCGTACTGCACTGAGTGCGGTCAGCAGATGGCCGGTCAGACCGCCGACGCGGCACCGCCTCCCCCTCCTCCACCTCCACCGCCGGCAGGGCAGGCGCCGCAACCCGTTGCCGCTCAGCCCGACCCCGGCACACCGCAGCCCGTCTACACATCGCCCGCGGCGACCGCACAGGCCGGCGCTACGAAGAGCAGGACGGGCCTCATCGTCTTCCTGGTCGTCGCGTCAGTGCTGCTGCTCCTGTGCTGCTGCATCGGGTACGTAGGGTACGTCGCGTACGTGAACTCGGAAGAAGAGCCGGCAACGGTGCCGGTGGAGCCCGCGACAGCGGCTGAGACCCCGTACACGACCCTCACCTGGGACGAAGCCGTCGACCTCGACCTCGAGATCTGGGACAGCGAGATGGACGATCAGCTGAGCGCCGCGTGGGACCAGGGCGAGGACGTCAAGAGCGCGGGGACGGAGGAGTTCTACTTCGAGGACTTCACGCCGAGCGCGGACTTCTCGGACGGACAGTTCTCCACCGGCACCTTCGGCGTCACCGTGTTCATGCACGACTCCTTCGGGATCACCGAAGACGTCGAGTTCACGATCGTGGTGCACGACGTGTTCGGCGGCCAGTCGGAGTACACCCGTACGGTCAACGTCGCGGAGCCGGAGAACTTCTGGGAGGGGTTCCTGATCGACGCCGAGACCGGTGAGATCCTCGAAGTGATCGACGCGTACAGCGGCGACGAGCTCTCCGAGAACTAGCAGGACGCCAGCCGGAGCGTCGGGCAGCGCGCGGAAGTGACGGGAGCGGCACGAGAGGCCGGGCCCGCTCGAAGAGACGTGAGGGACGACGGACACGATTGGGAGGGAACGGCCCGATGAGAGCATGCAGGTGGACCACGTTCGTAGCGCTCGCGGCGATGTTGACGCTCGCGCTGTCAGCGACCGGGTGCGGCTCCAGCGACAGCGGTTCGGCGAGCGAGGACGGCGTCGCCGTCGTGACGCTCGACTGGGAGTCGCCCGTCGATCTCGACCTCGAGATCTGGGACGTCGAGGGGACTCAGCAGATGGGCGCGGCCTGGCAGCAAGGCGACGACATCACGACCGGCGGTGAGGGTACCGAGACGTTCGAGTTCATCAGCTTCGAAGAAGGTGACTTCTCAGGCGACTACTCCACCGGCGAGTACACCGTGTTCGTCTACGTCGCCGACGCCATGGGCTACACCGAAGAGGCCGAGTTCGAGGTCAACGTCACGGACGCCGGCGGCGCCGTGACCACGTTCACCGAGACGGTCTCCGCCGATGTTCCCAACAACCTGTGGCGCGGATTCAAGATCGACGCCGCCACGGGCGATATCCTCGAGGAGTTCAACGAGTACGTCGGAGACCAGCTCGAGCAGTAGCAGCGGGCAAGCCCGCGGACGAGCCCGCCGGCCGAAGCGACATGAGGAAGCTGGGTGTCCAGGGGTCGGCGTGCGATCCACAGCGCCCCGATCGACAGCGCTACTGGCCGAACTCGAAGCACCGCTCCGACACGACCGGATCGCCCTCGGCCTGCTGGGCGTCCCCGAAGTACGCGGTCTCGTCGGGCCGCAGCTCCTGCACCTGGTCACCGCCGGCGAGCGCGACGCCGGGGACGAGCAGGGTGGTCGCCGTGACGACGGTAGCGATCAGCACGATGGTCCTCTTCTGCATGGTGTGTCTCCCATTCTCGGTTACCCGTATTCCTAGTGACCCGTGGTACGGCCGGATCCGCCAAGCCGCTGAAGCCTCGCGCCGGGACCCGCGGAGACCGAGTCTCCCTGGCGCCGCTCGGCGCCGACCCGGCCCCCGGCGGACGCCAAGGCGGGCTCGACGCCGCGTGACGGCGCGAACACGAGCGTGTGTGCGAGTAGTGCGGCTTCCTTCATGTAGCAGTGCCCCTTACCCTCTTGGTAGTCGGTCCTCGCGTGCCATGGCTGGGACGTCCACCGCTGAGCGCCTCTGCAGCGGCGCTCGGATGCCGACTGCGGTGTGTGTCTCGGCGGTATGAACGAAGCGACGCACGGGCAGGCTACGGGCTCTGTGAGTGATATCACGGACTTTTCGCTGAGCGGAGAGACGGCAGAAGGCGCCTCAGAGGCGACGAGCGCGTGGCTCGATGCCGTTCGTCGCCGACGGTCGCGCAGGAGTTACACGGACGAACCCATCTCCGGAGACGACGTTCGTGCACTCGAGAATGGGTTCAAGGCCCTTCCGGTGCTTCCCGGAGCGCGCCTCGTGCTCCTGCCGAGAGCGCCCGAGGAGATGTTCACAGGATGGCTCCTGGGCGTGTACGGGAAGGTGGTCTCGCCGTCCGCGTTCGTCCTCGTCGGCGACACTCCTGTCGCGCGAGGCGCGGCACCCGCGGGATACGTGGGTGAGGCGGCGGTGCTCGAGGCGACCCGGCTGGGGCTCGCCACGTGCTGGATCGGCGGCGGGTTCAAGAAGCGGAAGACGACCCGGCTCGTGGAACTGGCACCCGGCGAGCGCGTCTACACCGTCATGGCGCTCGGTCGCGCGCCGGACGACAGGTCGGCGGAGCTCGTCGCGCGGGCGACCGCCACCGTGAGGGCGGACCGACGGGTGCCGCTCGTCGAGATCGCTCCGTCCATCGAGACCGAGCTGTGGCCGGCCTGGGCGCTCGCCGGCATCGAGCTCGCGCGTCTCGCGCCGTCCGCCCGCAACCGGCAGCCGTGGCGCTTCCGGCTGGAGGGCGACGACGTCGTGGTCTCCTACGACGGCAGGGAGACCTCGTACGTGTCGAAGCGTCTCGACTGCGGGATCGCGATGCTCCACTTCGAGCTGGCCGTCCGGGCGGCCGGGTGCGCCGGGACGTGGGAGATGCTCTCCGACCCCGACGTCGCCAGATGGCGCGTGGCGTCGGTCGCGACGTAGCGCCCCCTTCACTCCCGAAGACGTGCCGCGTGGCTCGGCCCGCTACGCGGTCTCTGGTTCGGCACCCGCTAGGTACGTCTCGATTGCATCGCCGAGCTCGGCGGGCTTGAGGCCCCACGGACCGATCCCGCCTGCATAGGCGACGCGCCCGTCCGCGCCCACGAGGTAGAGACGTGTCGGCCACGCCGCGTACGCACGGTTCACGGCATCGTCCATCTCGTCGACGAGCGTCGGGATCCCGTACTCGAGCGACCGTGCGCAGCTGCCGGCGACCTCCCGGCGCTCTTCGATGGTGGCGGGATCGTAGACGTCGGTCCGTGCCTTCATGCCCGCGAGCTTCATGAGACGGCTGAGCGGCCCCTTCCCGAGCCACCAGCCGTCCACGGGATGCGCCTCGCGGATGTAGACCGACAGGAACTGCACCCGGTCGTGGCAGCGCTCGTACAGCTCGCGGAGACCCACGGTCCCGCGGACGTACGGCGGTCAAGTGAAGCTGCCGAAGACGAGTGCGACCGGCGTGACACCCTGGAAGCCCGAGAGGCGGACCGGGTTCGCGCCAGCGGCGTCGCTGAGCTCGAAGTCGGGCACCTCGTCGCCGACCCTCGGCGCGCGAACATCGTGCTCTTGCTGCCAGCGGGTCGCCTCGCCGCGATCCTTGATGGTGTCCATGACATGAGGGTACAGGAGCTCAGCCCGAAAGGAGGTCCTCCGCGAACCGCTCGGGCAGTCCCGCCTCGACGACCTCGTCGGCCACGGCCTCCGCGTCGTAGGGCGCCCGGTGGAAGAGGAAGCCCACCGCGGCACCCTCTCCCGCGGCCGCGACCGACGTGTCCTGCGGCGCGTGGCCGCGCACCTCCGCCTTGCCGCCGATGAGCACCTCGGCCCAGCACGCCCTCGGATCGCCGTCCTTCGGCCTCCCGACGGAGCCGTCGCTCACGAAGTGCGCGGTCGAGCCGTCCTCGAGCGGGACGAGACGATGATACGGGATGTGGACGTGGCCGAAGCAGACGAGGTCCGCTTCGGCCACAGAGGCGAGCTTGGCGAGATGGCGCTCGGGTCG
>JAUVQN010000058.1 GCA_030598125.1 Coriobacteriia bacterium
ACACGCGTGCTCGAGACCGGCACCATCTCGTCGATGAAACGCCCGTACATGGCCGCGGCGACGCGCGTGCAGTCCGTCGTCACGCCACCGACGACCTTGGGGGTGTTCTTCGTCTGGAAGCGCTCGTTGCCCGGATCCACGCGCTCGGGACTGAAGGCGAGGAAGAAGTCCTCGCCGATGGAGAGCCCGGAATCTTCCAGGATCGGGAGCAGGACCTCTTCGGTCGTGCCGGGATACGTGGTCGACTCGAGCGTCACCAGCATCCCCTCGTGCATGTGCGGCACGATCGAGCGGGCCGCCGATTCGATGTAGGAGGTGTCGGGCTCCTTCATGTCGTCCAGCGGGCTGGGCACGCAGATGCAGACCACGTCCGCGGCGGCCAGCTCCGAGAAGTCCCCGGTCGCGTGGATCAGCTCAGCTTCGACGAGCGGCCGGAGGCGTTCGTCGGGCACGTCCGCGATGTAGCTCGTGCCGCCGTTGAGCTGCTCGACCCTGCCGAGGTCCACATCCACGCCGATCACGCGGCTGCCCGACTCGGCCATCTCGACCGCGAGCGGCAGTCCGACGTAGCCCAGCCCGATCACGCCCAAGACGGCGCTGCCGTCGCCTATGCGGTCCTCGAGTCCCAAGTGGTCCTCCCACGCGCCCGGGAGCCGGGCGCAACTGCGCTATCTTATGGCAAACCTGAGCTCACCGGAACACGCGAGCTCATCGCCGACGGACGCCGTGCCCTCGCCGAACCCGATCGCGCCGCGCGTGCGGGTGATCTCGACCTCCAGCCGGAGCGTGTCGCCGGGCCGTACCTCGCGCTTGAACCGTACCTTGTCGATGCCCGCGAAGAACGCCAGCTTCCCCTCGTTCTCCGGCTTCGACAGCAACGCGACGGCTCCGACCTGCGCCATCGCCTCCACGATGAGCACCCCGGGCATCACCGGATACTCGGGGAAGTGACCCCCGAAGAATGGTTCGTTCGCGGAGACGTTCTTGTAGCCGACGACCTTCGCGTCCCCATCCAGGTCCTCCACCGCATCCACCAGGAGGAACGGGTAGCGGTGCGGGATGATCCGCTTGATCGCGTCGATGTCGAGCATGTCGTCCTCCTCGAGTGTCGGTGTCAGGACTCGGCATACGCTACGTCGCCGCCGAGCGCCGAGAGCTTCTCGTCGAAGCGCTCGTAGCCCCGCTCGACGTGATGGGCCTCGGTCACCGTCGTCGTCCCCTCGGCGACTAGCCCTGCCAGCACGAGTGCGGCGCCGGCCCTCAGATCGGGACAGCGCACCGGCGCACCTGAGAGCTCGTCCACACCGCGGATGAGCGCGTGATGGCTCTCGATGGTCACGCGCGCGCCCATCCGATTGAGCTCGTCGGCGACGATGAACCGGTTCTCGAACACGTTCTCGGTGATGACGCTGTTTCCCTCAGCGATCGACAGCAACGCCATGAACTGCGGCTGCATGTCCGTGGGGAACCCGGGATACGGGAGCGTGGCCACGTCCGCGGGCGACACCGGTCCGGTGCGGGTCACGGTGACCGACTCCGGCGTCGTGCCGACCTCGGCCCCGGCCTGTTCGAGCTTGGTGAGCACCATGTCCAGGTAGGCCGGGTCGATGCCCTCGACGGTGACCGGACCGCCGGTCAGCGCGCCGCCTACGAGGAAGGTACCCGCCTCGATGCGGTCCCCGATGACCGCGTGGTCGGTCGGTGACAGCTCGCGGACCCCTTCGATCGAGATCGTGGGAGTTCCCGCACCCTCGATACGCCCGCCCATGGAGACGAGGAAGTCGGCGAGGTCTTGGATCTCCGGCTCTCGCGCGGCATTCTCTATCGTCGTCGTTCCCTCTGCGACGACGGCCGCCATGAGGATGTTCTCGGTCGCTCCGACGCTCGGGAAATCCAAGGTGAGCGGCGCCCCGATGAGCCCAGCGGTCGTAGCTTCGATGTAGCCGTGTCCCATGGAGATCTCGACGCCGAGCTCCTCGAGTCCGCGAATGTGCAGATCGATCTTGCGCGAGCCGATGTTGCAGCCTCCGGGCATGGCCACGCGGGCATGTCCGGTGCGACCCAGGAGCGGCCCGAGCACGCTGATGGAGGCCCGCATGCGCGCGACCAGCTCGTAGGGCGCCTTGTCCGAAGCCAGCTCCGTGGTGTCGATGGCGAGCGTGTGATCGGTGCGGTCGACCCGGGCGCCGAGACCCTCGAGCACGCGTCGCATCGTGTGCATGTCGCTGATGTCGGGCACGTTCGAGATGCGCGTCACGCCTGGGGCGAGGATGGACGCCGCCATGAGCTTCAGGGCGGAGTTCTTCGCCCCTTCGACACGGACGGTCCCGGCGAGGCCCCCGCCACCGTTCACGACTATCGCTCGCATCAGGAAGAGGCACCCCCCGCGACGGATCGCCGACCGGCGTCGGTGTCGGCCCATCGAGCGTAGCCGAGGGCCGGAGCGCTTACAACGAGCGTGGCGCGCCCCTGAGGGGTCGCGCCGACGCGGGGGCTGCCGATGGAGGGGGCGGACGGTCGGATCAGTCGTCCTTGGATGCGATGGCCACCTGGATCTCGTGCCACTTGAGGTCGCGCTCCAGGCGGCCGTGCTCGTGTTCGCCGAGATCCTCGGCCACTTCGAGCTGCTTGCGGGCGAGATCGAGGCCTTTCTTCGCGCGCTCGACGTCGATCTGCGACGCGAGCGCCGCGTCGTCGGCGAGCACGATGACCTTGTCTTCGTGCACCTGGATGTAGCCGCCCGAGACGCCGATCCACTCGACCTCGTCAGGCTGGTCGCCGTGGCGGACGCGGATCTCTCCACAGTCGAGCACGCTGACGAGCGGCACGTGGAGCGGCAGGATGCCGACCTCCCCGTCGACCGTCGGTGCGACGACCATCGTGACCTCGTTGGTGTACACCACCCGCTCGGGCGTGACCACCTCGCACAGGAGCGTGCGCGCCATGAAGGCTCCCGCCTCTCCCTAACCCGTCGTGGCGGCCATCTGCTCCGCCTTCTCGACGGCCTCTTCGATCGTGCCCACCATGCGGAAGGCCTGCTCGGGGAGCTCGTCGTACTCGCCGTCGACGATGCCCTTGAATCCGCGGATCGTGTCCTCGAGCTTCACGTACTTGCCGGCCATGCCGGTGAACTGCTCGGCCACGTGGAAGGGCTGGCTGAGGAACTGCTGTATCTTCCTCGCGCGCGCCACGATGAGCTTGTCCTCCTCGGAGAGCTCGTCCATGCCCAGGATGGCGATGATGTCCTGCAGATCACGGTATCGCTGCAGCATGAGCTGCACCTCGCGGGCGACGCCGTAGTGCTCCTCGCCGACGATCTCCGGGTCGAGTGCACGGCTGGTGGAGTCCAACGGGTCCACGGCCGGATAGATGCCCTGCTCGGCGATGGAGCGCGAGAGCACGGTCGTCGCGTCCAGGTGCGTGAACGCCGTGGCCGGCGCGGGGTCGGTGAGGTCGTCCGCGGGGACGTAGATGGCCTGTACGGACGTGATCGAGCCCGTGGTCGTCGACGTGATCCGCTCTTGGAGCTCGCCCATCTCCGTGGCGAGCGTCGGCTGGTAGCCGACCGCGGAGGGCATCCGCCCCAGGAGCGCGGAGACTTCGGAGCCCGCCTGCGTGAACCGGAAGATGTTGTCGACGAACAGGAGCACGTCCTGCCCTTGATCGCGGAAGTACTCCGCCATCGTGAGGCCGGCGAGGCCGACGCGAAGACGGGCGCCGGGCGGCTCGTTCATCTGACCGTACACGAGCACGGTCTTCTCGATGACGCCCGACTCTTTCATCTCGAGCCACAGGTCGGTACCTTCGCGGGTACGCTCCCCGACGCCCGTGAACACCGACGTTCCGCCGTGCTCCTGCGCCAGGTTGTTGATGAGCTCCATGATGATGACGGTCTTGCCCACGCCCGCGCCGCCGAAGAGACCGGTCTTGCCGCCCTTCACGTACGGCTCGAGGAGGTCGACGACCTTGATGCCCGTCTCGAAGATCTCGGCCTTGGGCTCCAGGATCTCGTACTCGGGCGCTTCGCGGTGGATGGGATAGTAGTCCGCCGCGTCGACGTCGCCGCCCTTGTCGATCGTCTCGCCCGTCACGTTGAAGATCCTGCCCAGCGTTCCGGACCCGACGGGGACCTGGATCGGGGCTCCCGTGTCGGCGACCTCGATGCCGCGCTGCAGCCCGTCGGTCGAGTCCATAGCGACGGCTCTGACGTGGCCGCCCTCGAGATGCTGCGCCACCTCGGCGATCAGCTCGACGCGACCGCCGGGCGTGTCCGCCTCGATCTTGAGCGCGTTGTGTATGGCCGGCATGTCCTCGACGGGGAACTCCGCGTCGATGACGGGTCCGATGACGCGAACGATGCGTCCGACGTTCATAGGTGCATCCTTCTCCTTCTCGGGCTCCTAGGCATCCTCGAGCGCAGCTGCCCCACCGACGATCTCCGCGATCTCGTTCGTGATCGCCGCTTGGCGGGCGCGGTTGTAGCTCCTGGTGAGCGTGGTGATCATCTCGGACGCGTTGTCGGTGGCGGCCTTCATGGCCGTCCGTCTGGAGGCATGCTCCGAGGCGGCCGACTCCATGAGTGCGCGGTAGATGAGCGTCTCGACGTACGTGGGAAGCAGGTGGCCGAGCACGCTCTCGGCATCGGGCTCGAGCACGTACTCGGGCGTGAGGTCGAGGCCCTCCTCCGAGTCCTCCAACACCCGCCGCGCTATCGGCAGCAGCTGGTGGAGCTCGGCTTTCTGATCCGCGACGCTCCGGAAGTGGTTGAAGATGACGTAGGCCGCGTCGAGCTCCTCGGCCTCGTAGGTCCGCGTCAGTCTGAGCGCGACGTCACGCGCGTCGTCGAACGTCGGACGGTCCGAGACATCCGTGTAGGACGCGAGCGGCTCCACACCCCGGTACCTGAGGTAGCCCGTGGCCTTCTTGCCGATCGCGATGACGTCGACTTCAGCGCCGTTCGCGCGCTCCTCGGCGACGGCCTGCTCCATGAGGCGCAGGATGTTGGCGTTGAAGCCGCCGCACAAGCCGCGATCCGACGTGATGACGACGAAGGCGACCCGCTCCCGCTTGCCGTGCTCCTCCAGGAGCGGGTGCGACGCCCCCTGCACGAAGCGGGCGACATTGCCGAGCACCTCCATCATCGAGAGCGCGTAGGGTCGCGCCGCCTCGATGGCGGCCTGGGCGCGCTTGATCTTCGCGGTGGCCACCATCTCCATCGTGCGCGTGATCTGACGCGTCGACCTGACGCTCTCTATCCGGTTCTTGATGTCGCGGAGGTTCGCCATCCGGCTCCGCTCACTCCTTCACGAACGTCTGCGCGAACTCCTCGAGCGCGGACTCGAGGTCCGCTTCGATCTCGTCCGTGAGGACCTTCTCGTCGGTGAGGCGTGCACCCACGTCCGGATGCACGTTGTCCATGAAGTTCAGGAACTCATCGCGGAACCTGAGCACGGAATCGACCTCGATCTCGTCCAGATAGCCACGCGTCCCGGCGAAGATCGTCATCACCTGATGGGCCACGGACATCGGTGCATAGCGGCCCTGCTTCAGGACCTCGACGAGCCGCGCGCCGCGCGAGAGCTGCTGCTGCGTGGCCTTGTCGAGGTCGGAGCCGAACTGGGCGAACGCCTCGAGCTCCCGGAAGGAAGCGAGGTCGAGCCTGAGGGAGCCGGCGACCTGCCGCAACGCCTTCACCTGCGCGGACCCGCCGACCCGGGACACGGAGATGCCCACGTTGATGGCGGGGCGCAAACCCGAGTAGAAGAGGTCTGGCTGCAGGTAGATCTGCCCGTCCGTGATGGAGATGACGTTGGTGGGGATGTATGCGGACACGTCACCCGCCTGCGTCTCGATGATGGGCAACGCCGTGAGCGATCCCCCACCGTGTTCCTCGTTGAGCTTGACCGCGCGCTCGAGCAGCCTGCTGTGCAGGTAGAACACGTCGCCCGGGTACGCCTCGCGTCCCGGCGGGCGCCTGAGCGTGAGCGCCATCTGCCGGTACGCGACCGCCTGCTTTGACAGGTCGTCGTACACGCAGAGGGTGGATGCACCGTGGTCGTACATGAAGTACTCGGCCATCGCGCATCCGCCGAAGGGGGCCAGGAACTGGAGCGACGCGGGCTCGGAGGCGGGCGAGGAGACGACGATCGTGTACTCCATCGCCCCATGCTCTTCGAGCGACTGCACCACGCCGGCGACCGTGGAGGCCTTCTGGCCGATGGCGACGTAGACGCAGACGACGTCCTCGCCCTTCTGGTTGATGATCGTGTCCACGGCGATGGCCGTCTTGCCGATCTGCCTGTCGCCGATGATGAGCTCGCGCTGGCCGCGGCCGATCGGGATCATCGAATCGATCGCGACGATGCCGGTCTGCAGCGGCTCGCTCACGGGCTCGCGGTCCACGACGCCGGGGGCCTTGAACTCCACGGGGCGGTACGCTTCCGCCTCGATGGGCCCCTTCCCGTCGATGGGCCGTCCGAGCGGGTCCACGACGCGCCCGACGAGCGCGCGGCCGCAAGGGACCTCGACGATGCGCCCGGTCGTGCGGACCGAGTCGTTCTCCTTGACGAGCGACGTCTCGCCCATCAGGACGGCGCCGACCTCACCCTCTTCGAGGTTGAGTACCATGCCCATGACCGTCTCGCCCGCGAACGACTGGAACTCGAGCATCTCGCCGGCCATGGCGCCCTTGAGACCGCTCACGCGCGCGATGCCGTCGCCGACCTCGACGACGGTGCCGACCTCACGCACCTCGACGTTCGTCTCGAACGACGCGAGCTGTTCCTTCAGGACGCGGTCTATCGAGCTCGCGGTGATATCAGTCACCCTGCGTGCCACCTCCGGACTCGGTTCGTGCGAGTGCGGCACGGGCCTCGCCGAGCTGCAGCGCGACGCTGCCGTCGAGGACCCTGCCGGCCACGTTGATGACGATGCCTCCGACGATGGACGGATCGACGCGCGCTCTCAGCGTGACCGGCCTGCCCAGCGCGCTCTCGAGCCTTCGCGAGAGAGACTCCCGCAGACGCTCGCCGAGCTCGACGGCGGTCGTCACATCCGCGACGACCATCCCGCGCTCCCGCTCGGATATCTCCCGGTAGTGACGCTTGACGTCCTCGAGGAGCTCGAGCTTGCCGGTGTCCACGAGCAGCGTCACGGTGGAAAGGGCCTCGGCCGCGACCTCCTCGGCGAAGACCTCGCGCAGTATCTCGCGCTTCTTCTCCTCGGGCACCGTCGGCTCCGAGAGCGTGTCTCTGAGGCCCGCGTGGCCGCGGACGGCCGAGAGCGCGGTCTCGAGACCCTCGTCGGTCGCGTCGACCGAGTCGCTCAGGACCGCGAGGTCGAAGAGCGCCCGGGCGTGCGTGCGTGCGGCGTCGCTAGAGCTCATCGAGGCTTCCCACCTCGGCGAGGTACTTCTCGATGAGCGCCTCGTGCTGCTCCCTCGAGAGCGTCTCGTCGATGATCTTGCCGGCGATCGCCACCGAGAGATCGGCGACGGAACCCTGCAGCTCGGCGACGGCGGCGCGCTTCTCCGCCTCGATCGCCTCGACGGCCTTCGTCTTGATCGCCTCGGCCTCTTCGTTGGCCTTGGCGATGATCTCGTCCTTCATGCCCTCGGCGACGGTCCGGCTCTGCTCGATGACGCGACCCGCGTCGGCGCGGGCCTCGGCCATCTGCGTCTTGTAGTCCTCCAGCAGCGCCTCGGCCTCCATGCGCGTCTCCTCCGCCTTCTCGAGTGACTCCTTGATGCGCTCGGAGCGCTCGGCGAGCATGTTCGTGATCGGCGGGAACGCGAACTTCCACAGCACGAAGAAGAGCACGCCGAAGGAGATCAGCGCCACGAGCACTTCTGGCCATTGGGGCAGGATCGCTTCCACGTCAGCCTCCCTTCAAAGCAGTCAGCGACGCGGGCTAGCCGCTCAGGATGAGCGCCAGCACGAAACCGAGGAGCGCGAGCGCCTCGGTGAATGCGATCGCGATGAACATGGTCGTCTGGACGCGGCCCGCCATCTCAGGCTGGCGCGCCATGGCCTCGAGGGCCTTGCCGCCCACGATGCCGATGCCGACGCCCGGCCCGATAGCCGCCAGGCCGTAGGCCAGGCCCGCACCGATTGCGTTCAGAGAGCCTTCCACGATTCGTCCTCCTTGCCGTTGTCCGGTCGCGTCCGACCAGACTCGCTTCCCTGTCGTCCGCCCGCTTCTCGTCTCCTAGTGCTCTGCCGCGTGTTCCGCGCCTGCGATGTACGCCGCCGTGAGGATGGCGAACACGTAGGCCTGGATGAACGCGACGAATACCTCGAACGCGTACATGAGCGTGAGCATCACGAACGAGAGTCCGCCGGAGAGGCTGGACACGATCGGTGCCTCGCCGAGGGCTTCGATCGCCA
>JAUVQN010000126.1 GCA_030598125.1 Coriobacteriia bacterium
CAAGCACGCGAGCTCCGACAACTACGAGGACGCGGTGATGAGCCGCGTGACCACGGTCGGCTGCCGGCGCTGTGGCGGCGGCATGGCGGGCGAGACGTTCTTCTCCAACGTGGCGGCGGGCGCGGAGCTCGCCGACTCGCTCGGCAAGGAGCTGCTCGTCGCCGAAGGGTCCGGCGCCGCCATACCGCCGGTGAAGGCCCACGCCCACCTCCTCGTCGTCGGCGCCATGCGAGGGGAGCGCTACGTCCGACAGTTCTTCGGTCCGTACCGCATGCACCTCGCGGACGCCGTGGTCATCGCCGCCGCGGAGGAGCCGAACGCGTCAGCTGAGGAGGTCGAGGCCGTGCGCGAGGCGGTCGCCGAGCTCAGGCCAGGCGTCGCGTGCGTGGCCACCACGTTCCGGCCCGAACCGCTCGCCGACGTGGCCGGCGCGCGCGTGTTCTTCGCCACGACCGCGCCCGCTCCGGTCCTCCCCAAGCTCTCCGCGTACCTCGAGGAGCGGCATGGCTGCCGGGTCGTCGCGGCGAGCCCGCACCTGTCCGACAGGGCGCTCCTTCGGGAAGACTTGCGTCGCGCAGCCGGCTCCTTCGATCTGCTGCTGACCGAGCTCAAGGCCGCCGCGATAGACGTCGTCGCGCTGGCGGGCGCCGAGACGGGCGTACCCACCGTGCTCTGCGACAACGTGCCGGTCGCGCTGGACGGCGGAGACCTGGAAGGGCTCATCGACGGGGTCGCGACGCTCGCCGTGGCGCGAGGGACCGGGGAGGCGTGACCATGCCGCAGTCGAAGCGCATCTGGATCAGCGACCGCAAGCACGGTCTTCCCTTCTCCAAAGGCCTGCTCGCCCAGTCGTTCACGGCCGTGGGGCTCACGCCGGGCCTCGCGTACCAGGTGGCGCAGACCATCCAGGACGAGCTCAGGGAGAAGGGCGTCGACGAGATCACGGTCGGCAAGCTCCGGAAGCTCGCGCGGGACCGGCTGACCGAGCTCGCGGGCCAGGAGTACGCCGACCGCTACACCCGCCTCGAGGAACTCGGCAAGATCGACAAGCCGCTCATCATCATGATCGGCGGCACGACCGGTGTGGGGAAGTCCACCATCGCCACCGAGATCGCGCACCGCCTCGGCATCACGCGCATCACGTCGACGGATGCCGTGCGCGAGGTCATGCGGGGCATCTTCTCGCGCGATCTGCTGCCCGCACTGCACGAGAGCACGTTCGACGCGTGGAGGGCGCTCAGGGTCCCGGTCCCGCGCGGCGCGAACCCAGTCATCGTGGGCTTCCGCGAGCAGACCGCAGCCGTGTCCACCGGTGTGGAGCGCGTCATCAAGCGGGCCGTCCACGAGGGCGTGAACATGATGATCGAGGGCGTGCACATCGTGCCCGGCTACATAGAGCCGTCCGACCTCGGCGACGCGTGGGTCGTCCAGCTGGTCATCACGGTCGACGACGAGGATGCGCACCGCAGTCACTTCTACATCAGAGAGGTGCAGACGGAAGGGACCCGGCCGTTCGAGCGCTACCGCGCCAACTTCGACAACATCAGACTGCTCGGGCACTACATGGAGGATCTCGCCGAGGAGCACGACATACCGGTGATCCACAGCCACCAGTTGGACCGGACGGTCTCAGAGGTGTTCGGGCACGTCGTCAGCGCCGTGCTCGAGGTGGACCGGGCGTGTGGACACGGATACCCAGCATACCCAGCCGGAAGGAGACCGGACGATGAAGTTCTTCCTAGACACCGCCGTGATCGACGAGATCGAGGAGGCGGCCTCGTGGGGCGTCCTCTCGGGGGTCACCACGAACCCGACACTGTATCTGAGGGCGGGGGGTACGCTCGCGGGCTTCCACGACCATCTGAAGAGGATCTGCGACATCGTGGATGGCCCCGTGTCGGGCGAGACGGTCGGGCTCGAGCGAGCCGAGATTGTGCGCGAGGGCGAGGAGCTCGCCGCGATCGCACCGAACCTCGTGGTCAAGGTCCCGACGATGCCCGAGGGGCTCGCCGCGACCAAGACGTTGAAGGAGAAGGGGATAGACGTTAACATGACGCTGTGCTTCACGGTTTCCCAGGCACTCTTGGCGGCCCGTTCGGGCGCGCGGTATGTGAGTCCCTTCATCGGTCGCTTCGATGACATCAGCGAGCACGGCATCGGGCATCTGGGAGACGTGATCAAGGCTCTTTCCAACTACGACTTCGGACACCCCGTGGAGGTCATCACCGCTTCGGTGCGCCATCCCTACCACGTGGTCGCGGCGGCGGAGCTGGGGGCGGACATCGCGACGGTGCCGTTCAGCGTCTTGGAGAAGCTGGTGAGGCATCCGCTCACGGACCGTGGGCTGGAATCGTTCCTTTCCGACTGGGAGAAGGTCAAGAACGCATGAGTTCACGTCCCCGAAAGCGTGGTCGCCGTGGCGGAGGTGGCGGCGGTCAGGGCCAGGAAGGCCCGTCCGTCACCCGTGACAAGCTCCAAGAGAAGACGCTCGCCGAGCTCAAGGAGATGGCGGCCGAGCTCGACCTCGAGGTGAAGGGCCTCCGCAAGAAGGAGGACGTGGTCGCGGCCGTCTACGAGGCCAAGGTCAAGGCCGAGGGCTTCGTCGAGGTCGACGGTGTGCTGGACGTGCTTCCCGAAGGTTACGGGTTCCTTCGCACGAACGGCTACCTGCCGGGCGACAAGGATGTGTACTGCTCCATGTCGCAGATCAGGCGCTTCGAACTCAGGCGAGGAGACCTCGTGTCCGGGCAGGTACGCCCCCCCAAGGACAGCGAGAAGTACCCCGCGCTGCTGAGGGTCGACGCCATCAACAACAAGGATCCCGAAGAGGCGCGCGGCCGCCCGAAGTTCGGCGATCTGACGCCCGTGCATCCAGACGAGAGGCTGAGACTCGAGCACGGTCCCGAGACGTTGACGGCGCGCATCGTGGACCTCGTGGCGCCCATCGGCAAGGGTCAGCGCGGGCTCATCGTCTCGCCTCCCAAGGCCGGCAAGACGACCATCCTCAAGGACATCGCGAACTCGATCAGCGCGAACAGCCCCGAGTGCGTGCTCTTGTGCCTGCTCGTGGACGAACGTCCCGAGGAGGTCACGGAGATGGAGCGCTCGATCGACGGCGAGGTCGTCAGCTCGACCTTCGACATGCCGTCCGAGAACCACATCGCCGTCGCCGAGCTCACGCTCGAGCGCGCCAAGCGGCTCGTCGAGAGCGGCTTCGACGTGGTGATCCTGCTCGACTCCATCACGCGCCTCGCGCGGGCGTACAACCTCGCGACGCCGGCGTCCGGTCGGATCCTCTCCGGCGGCGTGGACTCCACGGCCCTCTATCCGCCCAAGCGCTTCTTCGGCGCCGCCCGCAACATCGAGTTCGGCGGCAGCATGACGATCCTCGCCACCGCGCTCGTCGAGACCGGCTCGAAGATGGACGAGGTGATCTTCGAGGAGTTCAAGGGCACCGGCAACATGGAGCTGGCGTTGGACAGGCGCCTGGCGGACCGGAGGATCTTCCCCTCCATCGACATCCAGCGGAGCAGCACCCGGCGCGAGGAACTCCTCCTAGACGAGAAGACTCTACAGCAGGTATGGCTGGTGCGCCGGATGCTAGCCATGATCGGCGGCAACGCTCCCAACCCAACCGAAGCGACTGAGAAGCTCTTAGACAGGATGAATCGCTCCCTCTCAAACGAAGAATTCCTGCAGACGCTCAAGGCGGAGATGTAGGCTTCGCGGCCCGCCGCGCCATCTTCCCGTCGCCTGATTGGTTCCTATTGAACACCCGTGTGCGGGGCTCCGTAAGCGCGAGCCACGTCCCGTGACCTACGTCGCGGGGGAGAGAATACGCATAATTGCGGATGCTCGCTACCTCGGTGGGGGTTCTGTACCCTGACACGGTGGTGTATAATACCTCTTAATTAGCAGACCCTTCGTGCCGACAGTACAGGCAGGGGGAGGATTATACAGGATTTCCAAGCGGAACCAACGTCCGGAATTCGAGGCGATGGATTAGTGGACCCATTGCATCGATAGCAGGGACGCAACGGACTGGGGTACGCAAAGGCCCGGGG
>JAUVQN010000099.1 GCA_030598125.1 Coriobacteriia bacterium
CATGGCGGCCGACGGGGCGCTCCGGTACCCGATCATCTCGGTGAACGGCGCTGACACGAAGCACCTCTTCGACAACCGCTACGGCACGGGGCAGTCCACCATCGTCGGCGTCATCCGCGCCACGAACCGGCTGATCGCCGGTCGTACCGTCGTCATCAGTGGCTACGGCTGGTGCGGTAAGGGTGCCGCCATGCGAGTCGATGGTCTCGGCGCTTCCGTAGTCGTGTGCGAGATCGATCCGATGAAGGCGCTCGAGGCCGTGATGGACGGGTTCCGCGTGATGCCGGCCGCCGATGCCGCCGCGCTCGCAGACGTATGGATCACCGTGACTGGCGACATCCACGTCATCGACGCGGTCCACTTCGAGCGCATGAAGGACGGCGCGATCATCTGCAACTCCGGGCACTTCAACGTCGAGATCAACATCCCGGCGCTCAGGGAGATGTCCGCCACGGTGCGCGAGACGCGCCCCCTCGTCGAGGAGTTCACGCTCGCCGACGGCCGGCGCATCTACCTCCTCGCCGACGGCCGCCTCGTCAATCTCTCGTGTGCCGAAGGCCATCCGGCCTCTGTGATGGACATGTCCTTCGCGAACCAGGCGCTCGCGGCCGAGTACGTGGTCGGCAAGGCGGGCGAGCTCGAGCCCGGCGTCTACGACGTGCCCGAGGAGATCGATACCGCGATCGCGGCGCTCAAGCTCGC
This sequence comes from Coriobacteriia bacterium, assembly GCA_030598125.1. Taxonomy (GTDB): domain Bacteria; phylum Actinomycetota; class Coriobacteriia; order Anaerosomatales; family JAUVQN01; genus JAUVQN01. Next base: position 703 of record JAUVQN010000099.1, read on the forward strand.
GTCCATGGGCGTCGAGATCGACGAGCTCACGCCCGAGCAGATCGAGTACCTGGACTCTTGGCAAGAAGGGACCGTCTAGGGCGAGCGTCCCGCACGGTCCTCCGACAAGGCCCGGCCGCTCCGGCTGCGGCCCCGATTCGAGAAGGAGCCGCTCACGGTGTCTACCGACCAGCTTCCACGCACGCTCTGGTGGGAGGACGGCCGTGTCCGCCTCATCGACCAGTCGCGACTCCCGCTCACGGGCGACGTCCTCGAGTGCGCCACGTACGACGGCGTATGCTGGGCCATCCAGGGGATGGCCGTCCGCGGCGCTCCGGCGCTCGGCGTGGCCGGCGCCATGGCACTGGCGCTCTTCGCGATGAACGAGTCGGACCACATCGACGACGTCGAGGACTTCCTGACGGCGCTGGACGTCGTCGGCGAGGAGGTCGTCGCGACGCGCCCGACCGCTGTGAACCTCGCCTGGGGAGTCGAGCGACTCAAGGCCGCGGTGCGTGCGAAGGCGTCGGAAGACGCCGAGCTGGATACGCTCAGGACGGCCGTCCTGGACGAGGCGCTCGCGATCGCCGAGGAGGACGAGGCCGCCAACCGTGAGATGGGCCGGCTCGGAGCGGAGCTGCTCCCCGACTCGCCCCAGATCCTCACGCACTGTAACGCCGGCTCGCTCGCGACCGCGTACTACGGCACCGCCCTCGGCGTGGTCTTCGCCGCGCACGAGGCGGGCAAGGAGCCTCGCGTGTGGGTGGACGAGACCCGGCCGATGCTCCAGGGATCCCGACTCACGCTCTGGGAGCTCATGCGTGTGGGCGTGCAGGCCAAGCTCATCGCCGACAACATGGCGGGGATGCTCATGGCCTCCGGCGCCGTGGACGCGGTGCTCGTGGGCGCGGACCGCATCGCCGCGAACGGCGATGTCGCGAACAAGATCGGCACCTACTCACTCGCCGTCTTGGCGGAAGCGCACGACGTGCCCTTCTATGTCGTCGCGCCGACGTCGACGATCGATCTGACGATGGATGCGGGCGACGAGATCCCGATCGAGGAGCGCGACGCGTTCGAGCTTGCCGGCGTCGGGTTCTCGGGTCTCTTCGTATCGGACGAAGCGGCCACGGAGGCCTTCTCCGGCGTGACGAGCGACGGCCCCTACGTCTTCGACTTCCAGGGCGGGCACGAGCTCGTGCTCACTCGCAAGGAGGGCGACGACGGCGTCTCGTTCCAGATCGACGGCTGGGCCAGGACCGCACCGGCCGGAGCGGACGTGTTCAACCCCGCCTTCGACGTGACCCCGGCGAGGCTGGTCACGGCCATCGTCACGGAACGTGGCGTCGCCAGGCCCGACTACGGCGAGTCGCTGCGGCAGGTCTGCGAGGGTTCCGGCGCCATCCACGAGGTCGGCGGCGCGAAGGACGAGACCGCCGGCGACTGACCGTGCGGTGAGTGTCCGGCTCACCCGACGCGACCGATGACGGAGGCGTGACGTGTCGCTCATCGCGCTCACTGAGGTCATCCTCACGGTGCTGGCGCTCGTCGCGATCGGTGTCGTGCTGCGCGCGACGGGTCTCCTCTCGTTCGAGGACGCGAAGCCGCTCAACACGATCATCATCTACGTCGGACTGCCCGCGCTCGTCTTCCAGGCGGTGCGTGGCGCGGAGCTCGGCATGGACCTCGTCTGGATCGCGCTCGTCGGGTGGATCGCCGTGCTGGTCGGCTTCGGCGTCTCGCTGGCAGTGACCCGCACGGTGAAGATGACTCGCCCGAGAGCCGGCGGTTTCATGATCACGTCGTCGCTCGGGAACACCGGCTACCTCGGCTACCCGCTCGCGCTCGCGCTCTTCGGCCAGGTGGGACTCGTGCGCGCGATCGCGTACGACCACCTCGCGACCGTCATCGCCGCGCTCACGATCGGGATCGCGGTCGCGCAGCGGTACGGGGACGACGATGGAGAGCGGACGAGCCTGCTCAAGGAGATCGTCACGTTCCCGGGCACGATCGCGCTCGTGCTGGCATTGCTCGCACGGCCGATCGCGATGCCGGATGCGGTAAGCGGCGGGTTGGACATGCTCGCTAGCCTGGTCGTGCCGCTGATGATGATCTCGCTCGGCGTGTCGCTCAGACCGGCGGCGATCCGTCCGGCGCTCGGTCAGCTCATGGGCGTCGCAGGCATCAAGCTCTTGCTGCTCCCGATCGTGGCGGTCGGCGTAGCCACGCTCCTGCTCGACGACCCGGATGCTGTCCGGCTTGCGGTGCTGCAGGCGGGGATGCCGTCCATGATGCTCTCCCTGGTCTTCGCGATCCGCTACCGGCTCGACGTGGAGTTCGTCGCCTCGGCGATCCTCGTGACGACCGCCGGCGCGCTCGTCACGGTGCCGGCGTTCCAGCTCGTGCTGGGGTAGGGGCACGCGCGGGTCGCGCCCTCCGTGGAGCGGGTGCCGTATCGTCTCTGGGGGATGACGTGCGCGTCACCGATGCCGTGACCGATGTCGCCGAAGGGCTCCTCGAGCTCATCGCGCCCACCCGCTGTGGCGGCTGCGAGCTGCCCGGGGTCCTCGTGTGCGACGCCTGCGCGAGCGACATGCCGCTCATCCGCCAGGATTCGGCGTGCCCTCGGTGTGGCGCGCCCGACGGTCGTGGTGTCTGCGCGGAGTGCGAGGGGATCCGACTCGCCTTCTCGGGCGCACGCTGCGCCGCTCTGCTCGGCACGCCGCTCTCCCGGATCGTCACCGTCTACAAGGACGGAGGCGAGCGACGCCTCGCCGCTCCACTCGCGCGGATCGCTGTCCTCGCGGTCGAAGCGGTGTTGTCTGACGCGACCTCGACTCGGCCGAGGACGCGCCAGCCGGACGTGGACGGAGGTCCAGGGCCCGGCTCCTGGACGCTCGTTCCCGTCCCGGCTTCCAAGCGCGCGATCGCGAGGCGCGGCTTCGACCACTGCGAGCGCCTTGCGGGGGAGCTCGGCGAGGTGTGCGGGCTCCCCGTCGCCAGCGTGCTCGCACGCCGCGGTGGACGCGATCAGCGCGGGCTCGGTCGAGAGCAGAGGCGGGCCAATGCGGCGGATGCATTCGTCGCGGTCACTGCCGAGATACCGGGCCGCGCACTGCTCGTGGATGACGTCGTGACCACCGGCGCGACCGTCGACGCGGCCGCCCGCGTGCTGCTCGACGCCGGTTCCGAAGAGGTCCGCGCCGCGGCGCTGGCGAGGGCCGTCGGCGTCTGTCCGGCCCCCTCGGCACCTGCTACACTCGGTGATGCTTCCACCCGGCTGTGGTTGCGGACGCGAGAGCGTCCTAGTCCAGGGTAGGCGCGGCCAAAAGGACCCACGTAACCCGGGAGCCGGAGTGCACCGGTGAGCATGGCGCGCCTTAGGTGTAAGCCGCACCGTCCGCCGTCTTCGGGCGGGGGGCGAGAGGGCCGGTAGTGAGATCGCATCAAGCAGAAGCCCCAGTGCGCGAGTGTGGGGGCAAAGACCAGGTCAGCGGGTGGAAGCTTCGCCCTGCTCGAACGCTGTCCCAGATGAGGAGCTCCGGATGACGCGTCTCGCACGCTTGTCGGCGCTCGTGCTGATCGCCGCGCTCGCGGCGGGCGCTCTGGTGGGGTGCGGCTCGGACGATGCCGACGACCTGGGCCTCGAGCCCCAGGCAGAACCGCCGGTCATAGCCGAAGCCGGTCTCTTGAGGGTCGGCGTGGACGAGGACTACCCTCCGTTCGCGGGTGAGGACGCCGGTCGCGTCGTCGGCGTCGACGTGGATGTCGCCTCGGCCATCGCGGAGCGCCTCGGTCTCGAGATCGATCTCGTGGAGACGGCGCCCGAAGAGGTGGCGGAGAGGCTCGAGTCCGGCGAGATCGACGTCGCGCTCGCGGCCCTGCCCATCACTCAAGCGATCCTCGCGGACGTGTCGTTCGCTGGCTCCTACATGACGAACGGGCCGGCCTTCTTCTCGGCGACGGAGACGACGGACACCGTGAGCACGCTCGCGGGCAAGCGGGTCGGCGTGCAGGACGGCTCCATGGCGTACTGGATGCTCGCGGGTCTCTACGGTGAGGACGCCGTCGTCACCTACCCGCTGCTGAAGGATGCCATCGTCGACGCCGACGACGGCAACCTCGACCTCGTGGCCGGGGACGCTGCGGTGGCCGCGTACATCGTCCGCGACTATCCTTCGCTCCGGTTCGTCGAGCAGATCGGCTACGCCGACCCGCTCGGCGTCGCGGTCGCCAAGGACGCCGACGAGCTCGAGGACATCGTTCGCGCTACGCTGGACGAGCTCGCGTCGGACGGCACGCTCGCGACGATCCGGGTGAAGTGGCTCGGCGACCTGCCCGACCTCGCCACGGCGCCTCCGTCGGAGGATCTCACGAGCTCTGTGGAGGCGACCGCCGGCGATGAGGCGACCGGCACGGACGACTCAGCCGGTACCGAGGATTCGGAATAGCGCGCCGCATCGCGTCCGTCGCCGCGTACGCCGATACTGCCCCGCCCCGCCCGTTAGGGTATCCTCATACGCGGCGCCCGCCCGGGCGTCGATACTGCGCGCCGCATGGCGAGTGTGGAGCGTACGCATCTGGGGTCATCCGGCAAGAAGCCGGGAACTGAGGAGGAGGAGCACATGGTGAAGGCTAGC
>JAUVQN010000090.1 GCA_030598125.1 Coriobacteriia bacterium
CGGCGGCCGACACGAGGGCGGCGGGCGCGTACCGCTTCGAGCTCACCGGGAGCGACCCCGTGCTGCTCGACCCGACCCCGGTCCTCGCCTCGATCCTGGACGATGTCGCGGCAGGGATCCCGGCCGCCACCATCTCGGCGCGCTTCCATCGCGCGGTCGCCGACAGCGTCGTGCGCATCGCCCGCAGGGCCGCGGACGACACCGGTACCGACATAGTGACGCTGTCGGGAGGCGTGTTCATGAACCGCCTTCTGCTCGACCTGGCAGTCCCTTCGCTGGAGAAGGAAGGACTGCGCCCCCTCACGCACATCGCCCTCCCATCCAACGACGGCGGCATCTCGTATGGGCAGGCGGTCGTGGCGTGGAGCAGGCGTTCCGAGGTATAAATGAAGTCTACGGTCTAGTTCGAGAAGGAGGCCTGCGCATGTGCCTCGCGATACCCGCACAGGTGAGGTCGATAGGTGAGCACCGGATGGCCGAGGTGGACATCATGGGTGTCACACGCACGGTCAGTCTCGACCTCGTCCCCGAGGCGGACGTCGACGACTACGTGCTGGTCCACGCCGGCTACGCGATCCAGGTCGTGGACGAGGAGTTCGCCAACGAGACCCTGGAGCTGCTCAAGCAGATGGATCAGCCCACCGGGGTCTGACGCATGGATGTCAAGCATGTCAGTGAGTTCAGGGACCCCATACTCGCCAAGCGTCTGATCGACAAGATCAACGATGTCGCCGACACGCCCATGAAACTCATGGAGGTGTGCGGCACTCACACCGTGGCGATCGCCAAGTACGGCCTCAGGGACGTCATGCCCGAGACCGTCACGCTCATCTCCGGTCCGGGCTGCCCGGTGTGCGTGACCGCCAACAGCGACATCGACATGGCCATCGAGATAGCGCGGCAGGACGACGTCGTGCTGGCCACCTTCGGCGACATGATGAAGGTCCCGGGCTCGTACTCCTCCCTCGCGAGGGAGAAGGCCGACGGGAGAGACATCCGGGTCGTCTACTCGCCCCTCGACTCGCTCACCGTCGCCGAGGAGCACCCCGAGAAGCACGTCGTCTTCCTGGGTGTGGGCTTCGAGACGACCGCCCCGACGGTCGCTTCGGCCATCCAGACCGCGGAGTCGCGGGGGGTCGACAACTGGTCCGTGCTCTCGCTGCACAAGACCGTCCCCTACGCCCTCAAGGCGCTCGTGGACGACCCGGAGGTACAGGTCAACGGACTCATACTCCCCGGCCACGTCTCCACGATCATCGGCTCGCGGCCGTACGCCTTCCTCGCCGAGGAGCATGGCGTGCCGAGTGTCGTCACCGGCTTCGAGCCCATCGACGTGCTGCAGGGGATCTGGATGCTCGCCAAACAGATCCACGAAGGCGAGGCGAAGGTGGAGATCGCGTACAAGCGCGGTGTCATGCCGAAGGGCAACCAGACCGCGCTGAAGAGGATAGACGAGGTGTTCCGCCCGTCCGACAGCGAGTGGCGGGGCATCGGCGTCATACCCGGGACGGGCATGGCGATCCGCGACGAGTACGGCGGGTTCGATGCGCTCAAGCGCGTGCCCGTCACCCCGCCCGAGCCGCGAGAGATCCCCGGCTGTCAGTGCGGTGACGTCCTTCGCGGCATCGTACTCCCCTTCGACTGCAAGCTGTTCGCGAAGGGCTGTACGCCCGAGCACCCGGTCGGTCCGTGCATGGTCTCGTCCGAGGGGTCCTGCGCCGCGTACTACCGCTACACCGACTACGGCAAGGACCTCGACGCATGAGGGACGACAAGATCCTCCTCGCGCACGGGAGCGGCGGGGTCAAGATGCGCGACCTGATCGAGGAGGTCTTCCTCGGTCAGTTCGACGATGAGATCCTGCTCCGGCTCGAGGACGCAGCCACGCTCCCGATCGAGAGCGGCCGCATCGCGATGTCCACCGACACGTACACGGTGTCCCCGCTCTTCTTCCCCGGCGGCGACATCGGCAGGCTCGCGATCTGCGGCACCGTGAACGACGTCGCCACGTCCGGAGCGACGCCACTGTACATGTCCGTCGGGTTCGTGCTCGAGGAGGGCCTTCCCGTGGACGACCTCAAGCGCATCATAGTCTCGATGGCCGAGTCGGCGCATGAAGCCGGCGTGCGCATCGTGACGGGCGACACGAAGGTGGTCGATCGTGGACACGGTGACGGCGTCTACGTGAACACCGCGGGCGTCGGCGAGCTCGCTGACGGCGTGGAGTTGTCCGGCTCCGCGTGCCGCCCCGGAGACCGCGTGCTCGTCTCGGGAACCCTCGGGGATCACGGCATCGCGGTCGTCTCCAAGCGCGAGGGGCTCTCGTTCGAGACCGACATCGTCACGGACGCGGCGCCGCTCAACGCGCTCATCGCCGCCGTGCTCGGATCCGCCCCCGGCGTACGCTGCTTCCGCGATCCTACTCGCGGCGGTCTCGCCTCGACCTTGAACGAGCTCGCGTCGGCTTCCGGCGTCGCCATAGAGGTCGATGAAACAGCTGTGCCTGTGAACGAGCAGGTCAGGGGCGCGTGCGAGATGCTCGGTTACGACGTCTTCCAGGTCGCCAACGAGGGCAAGATGGTCGCGGTCGTCCCGGCCGAGCAGGCCGACGCGGCGCTCGCCGCCATGCGCGGCGCGCCCTACGGGGAGCGAGCGGCGATCATCGGCGATGTCACCGATCCAGCTCCCGGGAAGGTCTACGTCCGCACCGAGTTCGGCGCGCGCCGCATCATGGACATGCTCGTGGGCGAGCAGCTCCCCCGAATCTGCTGACCGGAGGCGTGACTCCCGAGACAGGGACCCGCGTGGAGACGCGCAAGGAGTCCACGGGCGACGCCCGATCCGGACTGCTGCTCGTGGCGCTCGCGAGCGTCGCGTGGGGTACGATCCCACTGCTCGTGCGCCAGATCCAGCCGGTACCCGTGACGATCGGTTCGGGCGGGCTCGAGCTGAACGCCGCGGCCGTGGTGACGGTCTTCTGGAGGGTCACCTTCGCCGCACTCACGGTGCTGCTCGTGCAGACGGTCCGAGGCAGGGTGCGCTCCCTCTTCGCCATCGACCGTCGCACGCTGGGCGCGCTCGCTGTCAACGGCGTCCTGCTCGCGACGCATTGGGTGCTCTTCTTCTCCGCGCTGCTGCTCACCGACGTGGCCGTCGCGGAACTCCTCACGTACACGGGGCCGATCTACGTCGCCGCCCTCACACCACTCGTGCTGAAGGAGCCATACGACAGGCGGGTGCTCGTGCCGATCCTCTTGGGACTCGCGGGCATGCTCGTCATCGTCTGGCCGCATCTCTCGGCGCCGGACGACACGATGGAGATCGTCGGCGCGGCGATGGCGATGCTCGCTGCGGTGGGCTATGCGCTGCTGATGCTGAACACGAAGCGCCTCCTGCACGGCATCTCCGCCCCGGTGATCATGTTCTGGGACTCGACAGCGGCCGCGCTCGTGCTGCTACCGCTCGCGCTCCTTCTCCCGGCCCCATCGACGGGCAACGAGTGGGCGGCCCTCTTCGCGCTCGGAGCCGTCTACAGCGTCGCGGTCGTGTTCGTCTTCATGACCGGCCTCAAGCGCGTCCGCGCCGACCACGCGGCCGTGCTCATGTATCTGGAGCCGGTCAGCGCCATCGTGGTCGCCGCCTTCTTCCTCGGAGAGCCGATCACCGCCGCGGCCGTGTTCGGCGGCGCCATCGTCATCAGCGCCGGCGTCGCGGTCGCACGACTCGCGCCCGTACCGAGCATGGAAGGCCCGCCCGTACCACTCGACGAGGCGTTCGACAGCGCCCCGGACGGGTAGGTAGTCGAAGAGAACCGCACCCGAAGGGAGACGACGCATGGATTCCGCCACCCGCCTCGAGCAAGCAGATGCCGTCCGCAGACTCTGGGACAAGGACCCCTCGCTCTTCAGTGACGACCCCGCCGTGCAGGAGCTCGTCGCGAACAGGCTCGGCTGGCTGGGGCTCGGCGAGGAGGCGCTCCCCGTCATCGAGTCGGCGCACTCGCTCGGATGGACCGGCGAGACGGTCCGTGCGGAGCGCATCTCCGACATCGTCCTCCTGGGCATGGGCGGCTCCTCGCTCGCGCCGCTCACCATGCGGGAGACCGTGCCCGCCCACTCTGCGGCTCCTTCCCTCACCGTGCTCGACACGTCCTCTCCGACCGCCGTGGAGTACCTGCTCACCAGCTTCGACCCGGCCTCGACGGCGTTCGTCATCGCGAGCAAGTCCGGGGGCACCATCGAGCCGCGCTCCCTCTACGCCGTGTTTCGGGAATGGCTCGAAGGATCCATGGACGCTGAGGCGGCGGGCGCCCGGTTCGTCGCTACCACGGATCCGGGATCACCCCTCGAGGAACTCGCCCGGGCCGAGGGCTTCCATGCTGTGACCTCGACACCGGCGGACGTGGGCGGCCGCTACTCCGCGCTCACCGCGTTCGGTCTGCTCCCAGCGGCACTGGCCGGGATCGACGTCGCCCGGATCGCGGAGAGCGCCGCAGCCATGGAAGAGGCGTGCCGTCGCCCGGTCTCGGAGAATCCGGGCGCGCAGCTGGCGGCGTGGATGCACGACGCGTACGAGGACGGACGGGACAAACTGACGCTGGTGGCGTCGGAGGGACTCGGGGCCTTCGGGCTGTGGGTCGAGCAACTGATCGCCGAGTCGACGGGCAAACTCGGCCACGGGCTCGTCCCCGTCCTCGAGTCAGGTCCGGATTCCGCGGATGCGTTCGGCGACGACAGGATGGTCGCCGTCGTCCGCTGGCACTCCGACGACGCGCTGGCCGCGTGGGCTGAGGAGCTCGGGCATAGGATGCCCGTGACCCAGCTCGTGCTCGACGACCCGCACGACGTCGGGGCTGAGTTCGTGCGGTGGGAGGTCGCCACGGCCCTCGTCGGGCATCTCATGGACATCAACCCGTTCGACGAGCCGAACGTCACAGAGGCGAAGCAGACGACCGCCTCCATCCTCGCCGGCGAGCTCACCGTGCCCGAACCGTCGTTCACCGTGGACGGCGTCGAGGTCACCTACCCCTCCGGCGAGGCACCTTCGGCGCCCGCGGACCTCGCGTCGGTGCTGCGGGACGTCGTCTCCTGGCTCGGCGAGAAGGACTACCTCGCACTTCTCGTCTTCGTCCCCGGCGACGACACGTACACAAGGGCACTCCGGAAGGCCGTGGGCAGGGTCTCGCGCAAGATCGGGCGCCCGGTCGTCCTCGGTGTCGGCCCTCGATACCTCCACTCGACCGGCCAGCTCCACAAGGGTGGACCCAACCGAGGCGTGTTCGTGGTCGTCTCCGCGCGCGGGAGCGAGCCGATACCCGTCCCCGGCGAGGACTACACGCTGGAGGATCTGGTGAAGGCCCAGGCCGACGGCGACATGCTGACCCTCGCCGCCCATGACCGCCGTGTGGTGGGGCTCACGCTCCCGGACGCGCGAGTGTCCTCGCTCGGCAAGCTCGCCGAGGCGTTCTCCCAGGCGATCAGGTAGCGGACGCCAGTACTCCGCTTACCACCGTAGGCATAGGCCGCTGGTGCGGCGAGGGGGGTGCCGTCGAGCGCCGTCCTGCCTCGGTCAGAGGCGCATTCGCGCCGGTGAGCAGCGTGAATGGAACCTCGGACACCTGCTCGGCCGCTCACCGGCCCTCAGGAGCCGCCCGCCGGAGCCGCGGGCCCGCTCGCGGCGGCTTCCTGCAGGGCGGGCGGCCTAGAGCCTGACGATCCGCGCTTCGACGCGCCCACCCTCGACATCGACGAGCGCGACGCTGACCCCGTCTCCCGAAGCGTCTCGCGAGGCTGAGCCGGGGTTCAC
>JAUVQN010000136.1 GCA_030598125.1 Coriobacteriia bacterium
GCATCCACGACGATCGCGGCGAAGGCGAGCAGCAAGACGATGATCACCGCGGCCACGACCGCCACGGCGCCTTCGTCTTAGCGCCACGCCCTCATGCCGGGACCGGAGTCGTTCGTGGGGTGAGTCTCCGTGTCATGGCCATCCAATGCCATCACTCCTTGCGCATGACCGCGGTGCTCTCCAGCGGGAAGTCAGCGAACGGCAGTATCTTATGCTCGTAGGGATACGTGATGGAGACGGTCACGGACTCCGCGTCCTCAGAGAGGGAGATTCCCAGCCCGTCTCCGGTCGTGAGCGGGTACGCGCGGCTCTCCACCACTCCCGCGTCCCAGTTCGCGCCTTCGTTGACCGCCGCGAGCCGTGCGCCCTCGCGGGCGGCATGCGTGATCGCCAGCTGGTTCTGGAAGACCCAGCCGAACTCGATCATCCCGAAGATGAGCAGCATGAGGAATGGAGCGACCACGGCGAACTCGAGCGCGCTCGCTCCTGTCGAGTCGTGGAGGACGAGTATCACACGACGCATGTACAGACTCCTTCGAGCTTCACCCGTGTCTTCTGAACGAGACCGCCCGCGCCCGACGACTCCGTGACATGGTATGCGGCAGCGGGCCCGACACGCGGGCCTTCCGCATGGTCGTCACACGATAGCGCCGGGCGCGCGCGGCCGGACGTGTCGCTAGAGCGGGAACAGGTTCGTGAAGAAGGCCTGGAGCGCGGTGCCACAGAGCAGAGCACCTATCAGCAGCGCCAAGACAATGGCGGTGACGAGGACGGCGTACTCAAGAGCAACAGCACCCTCGTCGTCACGGATCACGCCAAACAGGTTCAGCACGTAGAACACCCCCTCTCGCGGTTTCTCGAAGATACGTTCGTAGGGTCCCGTAAGCGTGCGCCTCTGGCCGGGACACCACATCGGGAGATGGTCGCATCCTGGGAGGAACCTGCCGCTCATGCCGCAGAATGAGACGGCTCATCCATGAGTAGGAGCACGTGCGGGAGACGGCGGGTGGTGGGCTGGACGGGCGCGGCGGGCCGCGCCTTACGTCTCCGGGGAGACCTCCACGACGACCAGGCCGCGCCGTATGGCCTCCAAGACGGCCTGGGTGCGGTCGCGCTGCTCGAGCTTCTGGAGGATGTGGGCGACGTGGGTCTTGACCGTCGGCTCGCTGATCCAGAGCTCGCGGGCGATGTCCTTGTTGGAGCATCCGCGCGCCATCAGCTCCAGCACTTCCTGCTCGCGCGCGGAGAGGAGTCCGTCCTGGACTCGAGACTCCTCGGCCTCGCGGCTGTCGACCAGCCTGCGGGCCACATCGTCGTCGAGGACCGTGTGACCCTCGGCGACGTTCCTTATCGTGTCCAGCAAGGCGCGCGGCGCGATGTCCTTCATCAGGTAGCCAGAGGCGCCCGCGGACAGTGCGCCGAAGACCTCCTCGTCCTCGTCGAAGCTGGTCAGTATGATGACCCGAGTGTCCTCGCATGCGGCGAGGACCTCCCGACAGCACTGGATCCCGCTCCTGCCCGGCATGCGGAGGTCCATCAGCACGATGTCCGGCTTGGCCTCACAGATGAGCGCCGCCGCCTGATCGCCATCGACGGCCTCGCCGACGACCTGCATGTCATGCTCGGAGTCGATGGTGGTCTTGAGCGCGAGACGCACTAGTTCATGGTCGTCGGCGATGAATATGCGGAGTCGGGACACGATGCCACCTAGCAGGGGATGAGGGCCACGAGCTCGGTCCCGCACCCGTCCCCGGTCCGTATCTCGAGCCGTCCACCTTCAGCGTGGACACGGGCCTGCACGCTCCTGAGCCCGATGCCTCCGTCGCGCTCCGAGCGTGCGAGGGCCTCACCGACGTCGAACCCGGATCCGTTGTCACGGACATGCATGCACACACTCGCGTCGCCGTAGCTCAAGGCTACCTCGAGGCTGTCGCACCCGGAGTGGCGTGCGGAGTTCGTGACCGCCTCCCTCGCGACGCGGTAGAGACACGCCTCCACCGACGAGGGGATCAGGCGCTCGCGGCCCTCCACCAGGACGCGCGAGTCGCTGAAGTGGCCGTCGTCCACGTCCGCGATGTGCGCTTCGATCGCGGCGCAGAGACCCATCCTCCCGAGGCGCTCCGGCCGCAGCGCGTAGATGTGCCTGCGCAGCTCGCCGAGCGCACCCGACAGCACTTCCTGCGCGTCCTCGAGGCGCTGCGTGGCTACCGACGGGTCCCGCCTCAGGGACTTGCGGCACACCTCGAGCCCCAGGGAGGCGCCGAAGAGGGACTGCGCGACCCCGTCGTGCATCTCCCGCGCGATGCGTTCCCTCTCCGTCGCGAGCAGCGAGTAGCGGCTCCGCTCCATGAGCGTCGCATTCTCGATGGCGAACCCCAGGAACGAGGCGACGATGCTCATGAAGTCGATCTCGTTGTCGGAGAGCCCCCGCCGCCGGCCGGTGATCGCCGCGAGGAGCCCCGACGGAGCGTCCTCTTCGGCGTGGACCGTCACGACGGCGATGGTGGAACCCGTCTCGCGGTCGACCGCGACATTCGCTCCGTCGTCTTCGAGCCGTCCGACAGCGAGCTCCTGCACGCGCTGCGTCCACCATTCCTCAGGATGCTCACCGCGGGCCCCGCGGGCGACGACCGTGGTGAGGTCCAGACGTGAACGGCCGAATTCGTCGTCGAGCGCGCAGAAGACGACCTTGTCGGCCGCGGTGATGTACTTGACCTGCTCGACGGCCGTAGTCAGGAGTCGACCGAGGTCGTTCTCGACACCGCCAGCATGGGTGACGCTGCGAAGCGCGTCGAACAGTTCGGTGAAGGCGACGGATGAAGCGATGCTGCCGCTCCCGTTGGAGCCACCAGCACCGGTCTTCGCTCCTGCGAAGTCTCCGAACCGACGCCATAGTGCGCTTGAGCGCATGAAGTCCCCCAGGTACCTCTGCGGCTCTGGTCTTCGGCGCCCCTTGGCCGCACGGCCCCATCGACCGATACGGCTTAAGGTACTTATACCTCCGGGAGAGAGGAAAGCCAAGCTCAGCGGACTCGTCGAGGACCCACACGGCTCTCGTCAGATCGCGGACCACGCCTCCGCCGCCGCCGTGAAGCCCGGGGAGCGACCCGGCTCGAAGATACCAGCGTCCCCCTCGGCCATCGCGGAGAGCGCGCCCGCCAGAAGGGGGTCGAACGGCACTTCGCCCGCGATCGGCAGGGACTCCTTCGCGCAGAAGCCGCGCACCAAGGCGGCGCCCGCGGCACTCAGGTCGGCCTTGTTGAGCACGGCCGCGAGCTCGAGGTCGAGCCTGCGTGCAAGCGTCACTAGACGCTCGAGGTCGTGCACCCCGGCCACGGTGGGCTCGGTGACGGCGACGAGCAGGTCTGTGCTCGAGATCGCAGCGATGGCCGGACAGCCGACACCGGGCGGGCCGTCCAGAAGCACGAGATCGGCCTGATGGCTCTCGGGTCGATCTCCGACACCCACGAGTTCGTCCGCCTTCCGCCGCACCTCCGTGACGAGCTTGCCTGACAGGTCCTCCCCCGGCTGAAGGTGCCCGAACACGATCGGTCCCGTGGACGCTTCTCCCCACAGGAGCTCACCGGAGTCCTTGTCGACGAGCCTGATCGCCGCCTCGGGGCAATTCGCCTCGAGACACGCCCCGCATCCCTCGCAGTGGAGCGGGTCGACCCGGAGCGCCGTCATCGCCCGACCGCGCAGGCCGTCGCGATCGGCCTCTTCAGGCTCGAGGATCGCACCGAA
>JAUVQN010000060.1 GCA_030598125.1 Coriobacteriia bacterium
CCTGAAGACGATGCCTTCCCAGCCTTCGTGGTCGAGCTCGCCGCCCAGCGCCCGTCCGAGCGAGTGGCACTCAGTGCACCGCTCCCGCATGAGTGTGAGCGCCTCGGGCTCGAAGGAGCGCGAGATGCTGTACAGGCCGCAGCATCCGAGCGCGACCACCACGACGAGCGCGATCACGCGCCGGCGCCGACGCGCGCGACGCTCGGCACGGCGCTCGTCCCGCGTCGGCTCCGACTCCGGCGCCGACGCATCCGCGTGTCCCGCGCCGGCCGCCGCAGGCTGCGGCGCGGTGTCGCTCTGCTGTGGCACGCGTTCCTCGCTCACGTCGCGTTCCCTGGGACCCTGACCCGCTGGGGACTCACCTTCGACACGCGCTCGAGTTCGTCGCGAACCTCCAGGTCGATGAGGTCGTTCTCGTCGCCTCCGCGGACGTTGCGGAAGCGGACCCCTTCTGCATCGGCATTCGCGAGAACGCCCAAGATCACCGCGCGCACGCGATCGTGCTTCCACCGCTCGATGTTCACGCCCGCCTTGCCCTCCGGGTGCAGCGTCATGGTCCGCTCGTCGTTCATGCCTGGTCCTTCCGACATCCCGTGGTCATCACCCAGTACGTGATTCTCTCTCCGGCTATCTCCCCCTCCTCGATGACCTCGAAGCCGCGACGAGCGTAGAACGCGGCGTTCTCCTCGGTGATGGCCTCGAGGTAGCAGCGGACGCCGGCGACCTCCGCGCGCTCGACGACGGGCGCCATGAGCGCGGAGCCGACGCCGCGGCCCTGGGCGTCGGGCCGCACGCCGAGAACCGCAAGATACCAGTGCGGCTCGGGCACGAGCTCAGCCTGGAGCGGATCGAGTCGCTCGAGGACCGCGAGGAAGGTCCGACGCGCGCCCGCGGGGAACGCGCTGAGCGCGAAGGGCATCCCCGCCCGTACCGCGCGGGTGAGACTCGCGCCCGTCTCGCCGGGCGGCAGCCAGCTGGCGATGCCGGCCAGGTCGGGAGTGGTGAGTACCTCACCGTAGAGGAGGCCGTACTTGAGGACGGCGCGCCACAGGCGCGAGAGCGCGCGCTCGCGCTCGTCCGGGTCGGGGATGATCCGCTCGTAGATCGGGTCGACGTGGAACGCTCGGGTGAGCGTCTCCGCCGCTTCACTCCTCTGTCGTGACTCGAGTCGCTGGACCTCCACGAGGCGCGCACCCCCCGCGTCGAGTATGCCCGTTCGCGCCCCAGAGTCGGAAACGGGGAGACCGCGTTATGCCGCGCCCTCCCCGCCTCACGCAGGATATCAGAGAAGGAGTCCGCTGCCGGACCCCTTCGCTCAGTACACGTACAGCTTCCCGTAGGGCCGGTGGCTCATGGGCACGAGCTTCGTCAGCGGTTCGGCGAGGACCGCTTCGACGTCCATGTCGAACGCCGCGCAGAAGTCCTCCAGGATGGGACGCAGCCGCGCCAGGTCGTCCTCGTCCGCGGTGAAGACACCGCACTCCTTGCCGATCTGCCACTCCTCGACGGTGCCGCGGACATAGATCTCCCCGCCGTGCATGCCGGTGCCGAGGAAGTCACCCGCGACGGGCTGCTCGTCGAACTGCGAGTTCATCCCGAGCAGCACGAGCGTGCCGCCGGCCATGTACTCGCCGAAGAAGTCGCGCGCCTTGCCGCCGCAGACCATCACGGGCACCTTGCCCTCGAAGGCCTTCATGTGGATGCCCACGCGGTAGCCGACGTCGCCCTCGATGAAGACGGTACCGCCGCGCATGCCGTAGCCGAGCACGTCGCCGGCGTCTCCGTGCACCACGACCTTGCCGTCGTCCATCGTGTTGCTCACGCCGTCCTGCGCGTTGCCGAACACCTCGACCTCCGCGCCGCCCATGAACATCGCGAGGTCGTTGCCCGCGCAGCCGTGGACCTCGATCTTCACGCCCCTCTCGCGGATGCCGGTGCCGATGTAGCGCTGGCCGTTCACGTTCTTCAGCACGATGCGCTTCGCGCCCCCCGCGATCTCGTCACGGACCGCTTCGTTCAGATGCTTGTAGTAGATCGAGGCGGCGTCGAAGGTGACCGTGTCGCCGTCGCGCACCGCCTCCGGCATCCGCTCGAGGTAGCCTTCGATGACGCCCTTCGCGACCGTCTGTGATTGCGGCATGTCTCTCCCTCCCCTACCGCCCGGCGGGCTTGACGCCCAGGATCTCGCAGGTCTGCGCGTCGAGCCCGACGCCGCGCAGTCGCTCTCGGCTCCCCCTGAGCGACTCGACCGCGTTCAGGCCGAGCGCGCCGAGGATCTCCTGGAGCTCGTGGCTCCAGGCGTTGACGAGGTTCGTGAGCCGCTCCGCGCCCCACTCTGGGTCGACGCGCCTCGTGAGCTCCGGCTTCTGCGTGGTGAGACCCCACGAGCAGGAGCCGGTGTGGCAGCTCTGGCAGACGTGGCACCCGAGCGCGATGAGCGCGGCGGTGCCGATGGCGACGACGTCCGCGCCGAGCGCGATCGCCTTGGCGAGATCGCCCGAGGAGCGGATGGACCCGGCCGCGACGATGGACGCCTGGTTGCGGATGCCCTCGTCACGCAGGCGCTGGTCCACGACCGCGATGGCCACCTCGATCGGGATGCCGAGGTTGTCGCGGATGATCGTGGGCGCGGCGCCCGTGCCGCCGCGGAAGCCGTCGAGGTACACGTAGTCGGCTCCCGCGCGCACGATGCCGCTCGCGATGGCGGCGACGTTGTGCACGGCGGCGATCTTGACGCCGACCGGCTTGTAGCCGGAGGCCTCCTTGAGCGAGTAGATGAGCTGGCGAAGGTCCTCGATCGAGTAGATGTCGTGGTGCGGCGCGGGCGACAGCGCGTCCGTGCCCTGCGGGATCATCCGCGTCGTCGAGACCTCCCTGTCGATCTTCTCGCCGGGAAGGTGCCCGCCGATGCCCGGCTTCGCGCCCTGACCGATCTTGATCTCGATCGCGGCACCGCGACGCAGGTACTCCGGATCCACGCCGAAGCGGCCCGAGGCGCACTGCACGATCACGTGGTCGGCGTAGGGGAAGAGGTCGGCGTGCAGGCCCCCTTCGCCGGTGTTCATGAGGATACCGGCGCGCGTGGCGGCCATCGCGAGCGACTTGTGGACGTTCAGCGAGACGGAGCCGTACGACATCGGCGAGAAGATGATCGGCGTGGCCAGCTCGATGTTGTTGACGACCCCGGCGCCTTCCTGAAGGCGGAAGCCGCCCTCCCCGTCGCTCTCGACTTCGACCGAGTCGGGCTTGCGCCCCAGATACGTGCGGAGCTCCCTCGGCTCGCGCAGCGGGTCGATCGAGGGGTTCGTCACCTGGCACGCGTCGAGCACGAGGTGGTCGAACAGGTGCACGTAGGACTTGTCGTTGCCCATGCCGGTCAGCATGACGCCGCCCGTCTCGGCCTGCTTCCACACCGCGCGCCTCAGCTGCGGCGACCAGTTGTCCGAGTCACGATACGCGAGCTCGTGCTTGCGGATGGTGATGGCGCGCGCCGGGCAGTACGTCACGCAGCGGTGGCACGCCTTGCACTTCGTGTCGTCGGGGATGGGGCGCTCGTTGAAGTCGTACACGCCCCAGCCGCACTGCTGCGCGCAGCGCCCGCACTTGTGGCACTTGTCGTAGTCGATGACGACGTTGAACTCGGGTTGGATGATGGTCTGCGGCATCTAGACCACCTCCAGTGACTCGACGATCTCGCAGACGTCCTCGGTCCCGTCCACGGCGCAGGAGACTTCCGCAGGCGTGAGATGGAGGTCGCCGTGGATCGGCCACTCCATCCCCCGCACGCGCGCGACGACGGGCTCGCCCGCCTTGGGCATCCACACGCTCTCCGGCTCCGGCGCGATCTCGCGGATGGCGCTCTCCTCGGAGGCGACGAGCACGAGGTCACCCTGCTTCGCCGCGATGAGCGGACGGAGCTTGATGCGGTCGTTCAGGGCGACCATCCCACCGTTGAAGCCCAGGATGATCGCGAAGGGTCCGTTCAGCATGCCCGGCCCGTACACGGCCCGGAGTGCGCGCATGACTTCGCGCTCGTCCTCGGGCATGCGCTCGATCTCGTCCCACAGCGGCGGCGCGAGCGCCTTGCACGCGAGCGGGAGCGGGAGCCGGTGCCGGCGCAGCATGAGGTCGAAGAGGTACGCGGCCACTTCGGTATCCGTACCCAGCGAGCACTTGTAGCCGAACTGCTCGAGGTAGCGGCTGTTGATGCCGTAGCTCGAGATCTCGCCGTTGTGGACGATCGACCAGTCCAGGAGCGTGAACGGGTGGGCGCCACCCCACCAGCCCGGCGTGTTCGTCGGGAAGCGGTTGTGGCCGATCCACGTGTGGCCCTCGTACTCGTCGAGCCGATAGTAGTGGCCGATCTCCTGGGGGAACCCGACGCCTTTGAACGCGCCCATGTCCTTGCCCGAGCTCGCCACGAACGCGCCGTCCACGGGCGCGTTGATCGTCATGACCGCATGGACGACGAAGTCCTCGTCGCTCTGCTCCTCCTCGAGCTTGGACGGGTCCGGCGTGACGAAGTAGCGCCACAGGAGCGGCGCGTCCTCGACGCCCTTCACCGAGCGCGTGGGGAGCGGCTCGGCCAGATCGACCACGAACCACTGGTCGAAGAGCGCCTCCGTCTCCTCCTTCGCCTGTATGTCGTGATACATCATGTGGAACGCGAAGTGGTCCGGGAACTCTGGGTAGATCCCGTAGCCTGCGAAGCCCGCTCCGAGACCGTTGCCGCGGTCGCGCTGCACGGCCATCGAGCGGATCGGGACCTCGCCGGAGAAGCGCGCGCCCGACTCGTCGCAGATCCCGGTCAGGCCGCAGCCCCCGTGGATCTTGTACGGGGCCTCCTCCGTGTACGTGGGTCGCTCGAGGGTGATCGGCTTCATCTCACGTCCTCTCCCTCGTCGCGGCTCGCCGTCTCGCCCGCGACGGTCGCGACGGCCTCCTCCGCGTCGGTGTCTCCGGCGAACATCTTCGCGACGGCGTCCCCGCCGCTGTCGGGCAGCGGTTCGAGACCGAGCTTCTTCCTGGCCCCGGCCTTCGGCTTGCCGAGCATGCCCGTCTCCAGGAACTGCTCGTACGCCGCCGCGACGGAATCGGGTCCGAGCGACTCGGCCGCCGCGAGCTGCTTCAGCTTGCGGAACGTCTCCGCCATCCCGATGTCGCTGTGGCAGAGCTCCTTGCACGTGTAGCACTCCACGCACTTCCAGAGCTCGCCCTCCTCCAGGATGTCGTCGAGCTTGCCTCTCAGGAGCCGCGCGATGATCTCGGTCGGCTGGAACGCCGTGTCGATCTTGCAGACCGGGCAGTCGTCCTTGCACGCCTGGCAGGAGTAGCATTTGGCCAGGAGCGCCACGTCGAAGTGCTCCGAGAGCACCTCTTTGTCGGCCTCCCGCGTGATCCACTTGTCGAGGAACGGCTCGACGGAGACACGGTGCATGGAGAGGCCGATCTCCTCGGGCTCGTGCCCGTAGGTGAGCGCGATGAGCTCCGTGATGTAGAAGACGGGGATGTGGAACTGCTCCTGCTGGCGCTGGAGCGCCGCCTGGTTCAGGTCGAACTGCTGGAAGCAGGACGGGCAGACGACGACGAGCGCGTCGGCCTCGGCCTTCTCGACGTCCTTGAGCTTGCGGGGGCCGAACGCGAGCGCGCCGTCACGCTCGCCGACGCGGTCGAGCGCCTGGCCGCAGCAGTCCATCTTGCTGGCGTAGTCCACGACCTTGGCGCCGAGCGCCGTCAGCAGCGCCTCTACCTTGGTCGGGTGCAGCGGGTCGTCCCAGCGTACGGCCGGGCTCGGCCGGAGCAGGTGACAGCCGTAGTGGACGGCCACGGTCATCCCCCACAGCGGCTTCTTCACGCCGTAGGCGACCATGCCCGGCCCGATGTCCTCGGAGAGCCACTCAGCGAGGTGGCGGATGGCGAGCTCGCCCGAGTAGTGCAGCCCCTCGGTCGCGAGCCGCTCGTTGACGACGTCGCGTGCGCGCCAGTCGGTGCGCAGGTGGCTCGCCGCCTCCCTGAACGTGGAGTAGCAGCCGTTGCACGGCGTCACCAACCCGAGACCCGCCTTCTCGACGAGCGCGAGATTGCGCGCGGCCGTCGTGTAGAAGACGTCCTGGCTCGACGGCTTCACGAGGGTGCCCTCAGGACAGCAGGTGAAGCCCTCGAGGTCGTGCGCGGTCGCCCCGAGGTCGTCGAAGACGATCCGGGTCGCCTTCTCGATGAACGGGAAGCGCGCGGGGATCGTGCATCCCCAGAAGACCGCGAACTCCTTCATGTGGCCATCCCTTCCGTCGCCGTGCCGTCGGGCATCGTAGCCCGCGTGCGGCGCGCATGCCGGCGCCGCTTCTCGCGGGCAACGAGAAACGCCCGCGCCGGCCGCTTCTTCGCGACCTGCTGCGAGCGTCGTTGCCCGGATCCTATTCGGATGTCACCGGCGCACCGTTGCGTCGGTGGCGGTCAGTATAGCAAGGCCCCTACCACCTGGGAAGACGCGAGTGCGAGACGCGGCGCACACGTGCCGTGGGAACCCGGTCCGAAGCGACGAGGGGCCGCTGAGGCCGGCTACTCCCCCGCCTCCTCGGCGAGCAGGACCGCCTCGGCGACGTCCTTGAGCGGCATCTGCTTGTCCATCGCGAGCTTCTGGAGCCTGCGGAAGGCCTCCGCCTCGTTCATGCCCCGCTCCATCAGCACGCCCTTCGCCCGCTCGACGACCTTGCGAGCTTCGAGACGCTCCTCGAGGTCGGCGACCTCGCCCTCGAGCTCGCGCGCCTCCTCGAAGCGAGCGGCGGCTACCTGCATGGCGGGGACGACATCGTGCTTGCCGAACGGCTTCACGAGATAGGCCATCGCACCTGCTCTGGCGGCCCGATCGACGTACGTCTGCTGCGAGAACGCCGTCACCATGACGACGGGCGCCAGCCGCTCGGCAGCGATCCGCTCCGCGGCCTCAAGACCATCCGTACCCGGCATCTTCACGTCCATGAACACGATGTCGGGCACGAGCTCGCGGGCGAGGGACACGGCCTCTTCGCCATCGCCAGCCTCACCGACGACCTCGTGCCCCTCCTCCTCGAGCATCTCGCGGAGGTCCATGCGGATGAGGGCCTCGTCCTCTGCGATGAGCACGCGCACTCGATCGTCCTTCCGCTAGGGTGCGTCCATTGTACGGCCAGAAGCTTCCGGCCGAGGCTCAGCGCAGGCGCTCGACCTCGAATCCCTCGCCGGAAGCCACGGTGAGGTCGACGACGATCTCGCGTCCCCCGTACCCGTCCACGGAGTCGTGTGCGCGCACCAGGACATGCGTGACATCATCGGGGAGCGCGAGCGCACCTTGGCTGCGTGTGAAGGGCTGCTCGCCGACGTGCGGGTGGAGGAGCTCGCGCGTGTGATCGCGGGGTCCCGACTTGTACACGGTCCCATCCGGGAAGACGACGTCCCACCCATCGGCGAAGTCGTCCTCACCGGTGTCCGGGTGCTCGACGGTCACTTCGAAGGTCCACGTGCCGTCCCACGCCTGGCGAGCGCGGACGAAGAGGACATCGGCGTTGCCATCCCCACCCTCCGTGATCGTGCTCTCGATCTCACGCGTCTGGGGGTCGCCGTCTCCGCCGGACTCAGCGTCGCTGTCCGCCTCGTCGTCGCTGGATGTGTCGCTGCCGACGTCGACCCGTGCAGCGTTCGCGATGAGTACCACGGCGACCGCCAGAAGAACGAGCGCCATCACGAGCGCCATCACGGCCCGACTTCGGGTCGCCTTCGGACTCACTGGACCTCCGGCGTCGCGCCATCCATGGGCACGCGCAGCGTCACCGTCGTGCCTCGCGCCGAGCTGAACACGATGGTGCCTTTGAGATCGTCCTTCACGACGCTCTTCACGATCGCGAGTCCGAGGTTCGCGGAGGTCTCGAAGTCGAAGTCTGACGGCAGCCCGCCCCCGTCGTCCCGCACGACGATGTGGAGCTCGTCGGGCAGACGGCGCAGCAGGACGTCCACACGACCGGAGCGCTTGCCGGCGAGGCCGTGCTCGATGGCGTTGTGGACGAGCTCCGCGAGCACGAGCGCGAGCGATGTGGCGGTGGAAGCGGGCACCTGGCCCGTCGCGCCGCTGACCTCGACCTTGACGTCGGAGACGGGTCCCACGAGCCCCTGCCGCACCATGTCCACGATGGTGCGGGCGACCTCCATGAAGTCGACGCTCTCGTCAGACGATCCGGCCAACAGCTCGTGGACGACGGCCATCGAGCTGATGCGCTCGACCGCCTCACCCAG
>JAUVQN010000013.1 GCA_030598125.1 Coriobacteriia bacterium
CTACACCGCTGACGCGCTCGCGGACCTCGGCGTCACCGACATCGTCATCGTCGGCGGCTGGGGCGCCGTGGCGGACGACGTCATGAACGGACTATCCACCGGCTACGACGTCACCCGCATCTGGGGCCCGACCCGCTACGAGACGGCGGCCGAGGTGGCGACTGAGATCGCCGACATGGAAGGGAGCGCGTTCGTGAAGCGCGCGTTCGTCGCGCGCGGTGACGAGTACCCCGACGCACTCGCGATCTCCCCCTTCGCGTACGACTCGAAGGTGCCGATCCTCCTCACCTACACCGATCTCCTCGCGCCGGCGACGGCTGACGCACTCGACGACCTCGACATCGAGGGCGGCGTCGTGACGGGCGGCACGGGCGCGATGTCCGCGGACGTCAAGGAGGGCGTCGACGCCATCACGACCGCCAACGGCGGGTCGCCCACGGTGCGCTACGGCGGCATCGACCGCTACCAGACCGCCGCGATCATCGCCGAGGACGGCGTGGACGCGGGCTTCGGGTCCTGGGACTACGTCGGCTTCGCGACGGGCCTGAACGTCCCCGACGCGCTCGCCGGCGGTGTCGCGGCCGGCGCCAACGGCGGCGTCATCCTGCTCACGCGTACCGACGTGCTTCCGAGCTTCACGGCGGACACGCTGGCGGACCACGGCTCGGAGATCCTCTACGCCGAGGTCTACGGCGGCCCTGGGGCCATCGCGCCGGCGGTCGAGGACGCCATCTGGAATGCGATGGGGTGGTGAGCTCGGCACCCGCCTGAACTCGCGGCCGATCTCTTCGAAGCGGCCCGGGCATCCCGGGCCGCTTCCTCATCCCCCTACCCCACGCCCTTCCGCACCGCCCACAGTGATGCCCAGACCATCACGAAGTAGCCGATGCCGTTCGCGGCCCAATAGGCGAAGCCGAGGTCCCAGAGCATCCCCCACATCGCGACCAGCGGGAAGTAGTAGAGGATCAGGTACGGCACGAGGATCTGTGGCTGGCGTGGCTGGCGGAACTCGACCTTCAGGATGAAGTCGAGCAGCAGTGTCACCGCCGCGAAGACCGCGTAGAGGAGCGGGAAGAGCCACCGCGTCCAGGAGATCCCGCTCATCGCTCCAGCGACGGCGAGCACGAGCGCCGGGATGCCGAGAAGGATCGCGACGACTCCGAGCGGTGTCGCCCATCTGGGGCGGCGGACCCGTGCCCAGAACATCGCGGCCGACACGAGGTTCACCGACGTCGCCAGCGCGAAGACGCCAAACAGGAACCTCTCGGCGGTCAGCGAGTCCATCGCCATCGACTGCCGAGGGGCTTCCCAGAGCCCCGCCCCACCGCCCGGAGCGTGATGACGTGCACCTCCGGCGGCGCCTGGAACCGGATCGGCGCCCCGACCGTGCCCACACCGTTGCTCACGAGCACGGGTACGTCGTGCTCCACGCGCCATGACGTCCGGTACCGCTGCCCGTGGATGGACGGCACGAAGATGCCGAACCCGAAGAGCGAGATCTGCCCGCCGTGCGTGTGCCCGGCCATCGCGAGGTCCCACAGGCCCGGCGTCGCCTCGAACTGCTCCGCGAACGCGTCCGGATTGTGCGCGAGCAGTATCGCCACATCGCCTTCCCGGATCCCTTCCGCGGCTTCATCGATCCGCGGCACGCCCGTGTAGGGGTCCTCGAGCCCCGCGAGCACGATGTCGCCGCCGCCCCCGTCGACCCGCACGTTCGAGGTCTCCAGAAGCGTGATGTCCGCCGCGTCGTATCCCTCGCGCGCCTCGTCCTCGCCCTCCCACACGTCGTGGTTCCCGAGCACGCCGTACTTGCCGAAGCGGGCCTCCATGCGAGCTGCCTCCGGGTAGAAGATGGTCGCACCCTGCATCCTCCCGCCGACGTTGTCGCCCCCGACAAGGATGAGATCGGGCTCGAGCCCGTTCACGAGCGCGACGAGCTTGCCCATCGGCCCCTTCGGGAACAGGGGACCCGCGTGGATGTCGGTCATGAAGACGACGCGCAGACCGTCGAGGTCGGACGGGAGGTCGGCCACCTCGATCTCGTCGCGGATCACGAGGATCCGCCGCGCGAGGTAGAGCAACGTCGCCGTCGCGCCGAGCAGCACGAACGCGACGATCGCGACCGTCGTCCATACGGGACCGAGGGCGTCGATCACGGCCGCGGGTCCGTCGAGGCTCATGCGCCCGACATCCGGCATGCGGACATCACCAGCACAGCAACCGTGAAACCGCTTCCGGGACCGAAGCTCGCGCGTCGCACCACGACCGCTGACCGCTGCCGCGGAGCCACGGCACCAGTCCTCGTCTCGCTCATGTACTTCCCCTCTTGACGCCGCTCGCGGGACTGCGTCCGCATCGCACAAGCCCGCGCGACGATTATCCCCCAAGAAGGAGGGTCGCCATGCATGTCGGACCACCCTGCCCGTGGCAAGCTTTTCGCAATGTATCGTTCGGGCGTGAACGGCATCCTTGGATTGCGTTGGCTACCTGCTCAAACGATGGCGGGAAGATGCCGAACTTGGTAACATGAGTAGCTACCGTGTGGCTACAGTGGATGGGTGTGTGCCACACGGCTGAAGAGCACGTGCCGAAGATGCATGACCGATGGAGGGACGACCGGGTTGAGGACGGGTCACCATAGATCGTTCCAGCTGGTCACCGCGCTCGTCATGGCGATGCTGCTGGCCGCGATGCCCGCGCTCGCCGAGCCCGCGGGCGAGTCCACGTCCTCCCCTCCGGCCGCGAGCGAACCGGATCCTGGTCTCGAGCCCTGGCTCGAGCAGTTCACGGTCGAGGAGACGCCTCCGGGTGCGCCTGTCGAAGAGGCGCCCGCTCCCGACACGCCCGCCGACACCTCGGACGCCCCCGCCGACACCGCGGCTCCTTCGCGGGACACGTCG
The DNA here is from genome assembly GCA_030598125.1 of Coriobacteriia bacterium. Lineage (GTDB taxonomy): Bacteria > Actinomycetota > Coriobacteriia > Anaerosomatales > JAUVQN01 > JAUVQN01. The sequence goes on from JAUVQN010000013.1 coordinate 2,901, forward strand.
TCCGCCATCGAGACGGAGATCGACGAGGAGTTCCGGCGTCAACTGGCCGAGAAGCAGGCCCGCATCGAGGCCTTCAAGGCGCAGCTCGACGAGCTCGATCGCGAGCTCGCCATCTCGGTGGAGTCGTACAACCAGGCTCTCATGGAGCTCGAGGAGACGCGCGCACGTCTCGAGATGACCGGCGAGGACCTGGAGAACGCGCGCGAGGCGTATCGCGTGCAGGCCGAGCTGCTCGCCGAGCGGGTGCGCGAGATGTACTTCGCCGGTGATCTCACCGTCCTCGAGCTGCTGCTCGACTCCAAGAACTTCTCCGACTTCTTCGGACGCATCAAGTTCCTGGGCATCGTCGGCGAGCATGACACGGACCTCGCCACGCAGCTCGCCAACCAGCGCGAGGAGATCGAGAAGGACATCGTGGACCTGGAGAGCGCCGAGTTGCAGGCCGAGGCGCTCGAGTTCGACCTCAAGGCGCGGCAGATAGAGATCCTGCTCCGCATCGAGGAGCGCCAGCAGATGCTCCTGCAGGCCGAGGGCGAGCTGCTCGAGTTCCTCGACGAGGAAGCACTCCAGCGCAACATCGAACAGCAGGCGTTGCTCAACGCGGTGCTCGCGGGCGCCGACGAGCTCGGCATCCACGTCGGTCCCGCCACACCCGTCGAGACCGCGCTCGCCTACCACGGCATCCCCTACGTCTGGGCCGGCGAGGACCCGTCCGGGTTCGACTGCTCCGGTCTGGTGCTCTACGTGTTCAAGCAGCACGGCGTCACGCTGCCGCACTACTCCGGCAGCCAGTTCCTCCTGGGCGAGAAGGTGCTTCCGCAGGACCTCAGGCCCGGTGACGGGGTGTTCTTCGGCTCTCCCATCCACCACGTCGGTATCTATATGGGCGGCGGCTACTACATACACGCTCCACGGACCGGGGACTTCGTGAAGGTGAGCCGCTTGCTCGACAGGAGCGACTACGCTGGTGCGCGGCGCTACGACTGGCAGCCGCGCCTGGGCGCACCGCTCGGGGGCGCATTGCCGTCGATCGAGGCGACGGAGACGGCCGCAGCCGACGGCTAGCGTCCGAACGATGAGGGGGATCGGGGTCCGCTAGGTGAAGTCGTTCGCTTCCGCGTGTCTCGACGCGGCCGTCGCAGCCGGCGCAGACTACGCCGACGTGCGCGTCGTCGACACCTCCAACGAGAGCATATCCGTGCGCACCGGTCGTCTGGAGGGCATCGAATCCTCCCGCTCGGCCGGCTTCGGCGTCCGGGTCATCGTGGACGGCGCGTGGGGCTTCGCCGCCGCATCCGACCTCCACGACGACGCCGCCGCACGCGTGGCGGCGCAGGCCGTCGAGATCGCCAGGGCGTCCGCGCTCGTGCCCGGCAAGCGCCTGGAGCTGAGCGCCGTCGAGGCGTACGTCGGCGAATGGGAAGGGCCCTGCGAGACGGACCCCTTCGAAGTGAGCCTCGAAGACAAGCTCGAGGTCCTCTTCGCCGCCGACGAGCTCCTCCGCACCGAGGAGGCCGTGAAAGTCTCGTCCGCGCGACTCGGCTTCCACAAGGTGGACAAGCATTTCGCGTCCACGGTCGGCTCGCACATCCGCCAGCGGCACATCGAGTCGGGTATGGGCATCGTCGCGTACGCCGTGGGTGAGAACGAGGTGCTCCCCCGCTCCTACCCGAACTCACATGGAGGCGCGTGGGAGCAGGCCGGCTGGGAGTCGGTCGTCGCGGCCGACCTCGCGGGCAACGCGTCTCGCGTCTCCGAAGAGGCCGCCCAGCTCATCACCGCCAAGGAATGCCCGTCCGGGTCGACGACGATCGTCATCGACGGCAGCCAGCTGGCGCTCCAGGTCCACGAGTCGATCGGGCATCCCACGGAGCTCGACCGGGTGCTCGGGGACGAGGCCGCGTTCGCCGGCACCTCGTTCCTCTCCCTCTCCGACCTCGACACGGTGCGCTACGCCTCCGAGATCGTGAGCGTGACGGCGGACGCCACGGTCGAAGGCTCGCTCGGTAGCTTCGGCTGGGACGACGAGGGCGTGCCCGCGCAGCGGGACTACCTCATCCGGGACGGCCTCTTCACCGGCTTCCTCACGTCGCGGGAGTCGGCCGTCGAGATCGGGAGGACGTCGAACGGATGTATGCGCGCGGACGGCTGGAACCGGATCCCGCTCATCCGCATGACGACCGTCAGTCTCGAGCCCGGCGAGTGGTCGCGCGACGACCTCATCGCGGACACGGACGACGGCATCTACGTCGAGACGAACAACTCGTGGTCGATCGACGATCGGCGCCTGAACTTCCAGTTCGCCACGGAGATCGGCTGGGAGATCAAGAACGGCGAGCTCGGGGCGGTCGTCAAGAACCCGAACTACACCGGCAGCACGCCCGAGTTCTGGAACTCCTGCGACGCCGTCTGCTCGGAAGCCGACTGGCGCGTGTGGGGCCTCCCGAACTGCGGCAAGGGCGAGCCGATGCAGGTCGCGCACGTAGCGCACGGCGCGGCGCCCGCGCGCTTCCGCGACGTCCAGATGGGTGTCGCACGATGCTCAGCGTCGATCGGGCGAGAGACGTCGCCGCACGAGCCCTCGCCGCCACCGACGCGGACGAGGTGGAGTCGCTCGTGTTCGCCCAGCGCTCCGAGCTCACGCGGTTCGCGGGAAACCGCATCCACCAGCACGTCGCCGAGGACGACGCACGTCTCACCGTCCGCGCCGCGATCGGCACGCGTATCGGCGTCGCGTCCACGAACCGGCTGGACGAGAGCTCCGTGACCGAATGCTGCCGCGCAGCCGTCTCCGCCGCGGAGATCGCACCGGAGGACCCCGCGTTCCCCGGACTGCCTGGGCCCCAGCCCATCGAGTACCGCGACCGAGCGCACGGCGCTACCGGCGCGCTCGACGCCGAGGGTCGCGCCCGCGCCGTCGAGGCCATCGTGGGTCAGGCGGCGGCTCACGGTCTGTCCGCCGCCGGCAAGGTCGAGGTGTCGGACGCGGCGGTGGCGGTCGCGAACACGAAGAGCGTGGACGCCGCGATGCCGGTCTCGGAGGCACGCGCGACCGTCCTCGCTATGGGAGACGAGGGCGGCTCGGGATGGGCCTCCTTCTCGTCAGCGGATCCCCGCGATCTCGTGCCCGAGGCGCTCGGCGACGAGGCGGCGTCGCTCGCGCTCCGTTCGGAGGACGCGCGCTCGCTCGAGCCCGGTACGTACGTCGTCGTGCTCGCGCACGAGGCCGTCGCGGAGCTCCTGTCGATGCTCGCGTACGCGGGATTCTCAGCGAAGGCGGTCGCCGAGGGTCGCTCCTTCATGAGCGGGCACCTCGGCGAGAAGGTCGTCTCGGAGCGGATCACGATACTCGACGACGCGGCGTCTCCCGAGGCCCAAGGCCTGACCTTCGACTTCGAAGGCATGCCGAAGCGCCGCACGCCTCTCATCGAGGACGGCGTGGCGGTCCGTCCCGTGACGGACTCCTACTGGGCCGCCGTGACGGACACTGACGACACGGGACACGCGCTCCCCGCGCCCAACTCCTTCGGTCCGCTCCCGCTCGACATCGAGATGGCGCCAGGTGACGGCGACATCGACCGGATGGTCGGCTCCGTCGAGCGCGGCATCTACGTGACCCGCTTCCACTACGTGAACGTGGAGGATCCCATGAGCGTGCTGCTCACGGGGATGACGCGGGACGGCACCTTCATGATCGAAGGGGGCCGCCTCACCCATCCGGTGCGCAACCTGCGCTTCACGCAGAGCGCCCTCGGTGCGCTCGACTCGGTGGAATCGGTGGGGGCGGACCGCCGGCACGTGGACGCCATGCTCGGCTCGGCGTTGGCGCCCGCGCGGCTCGTGCGTGAGTTCGTGTACACCGGACAGCCGTGGTAGGACCTGCGGAACGCCGGAATCGGCGGTCTAGGCGACGCGGCCTGCCGGCCCGCGGGCGGGCGCCCGGCGACGACTACACGTACTCGTCCACGCTCACGTTCATCTGCGACCCGTCGAGGCACGCCTCGATCACGCGTCCGCCGGCCTCGTCGGGCTCAGCGAGATCGATGTCCACGGGATCGATCAGCGCGCCGTCCGGCGCCGCGATGACGCGCACGACGGGAGCCTGCGGCGACGTCTTCCCGGGCCTCACGACCACGCCGACCTCGCCGCCCGCGAGCCGCACGACCGAGCGCGGCGGATAGACGCCGAGCAGCTCCACGAACATGCGCGTGAGCGTCGGGTCGAACGACGAGTCCACGTTGCGGACGAGCACCGACATCGCGTCGTCCTGCAGGCGGGCCGCGCTGTACGAGCGCCGAGACGTCATCGCGTCGAAGGCGTCGGCGATCGCTGTGATGCGGCTCGCCACGTGCTGCGTCGCGTCGGGGATCGCGTAGCGAGGGTAGCCGCGCCCGTCGCACCGCATGTGGTGCTCGAAGATGACGATCATCGCCGACTTGTCCATTCCCGGGATGCTCGCGGCGATCTCCGCACCGCGACGAGGATGCCGGCGCATGAGCGTCCATTCCTCGGGTTCCAGCGAGCCGGACTTGTTGAGGATCGAGCGATCCACAGCCATCTTGCCGACGTCGTGCATGAGCGCTCCGAGCCCGAGGACCGTGAGGAACCGCCGGTCCGTGGAGAGTCGAGCGCCGAGCGCGAGCGCGAGGATGGCCACGTTCACCGAGTGGTAGAAGGTGTACTCGTCGTAGCTCTTGAGCCCCGACAGCTCGAGCATGGCGTACTCGTTGTTCACAACGTTGTCCACGAGGCTTCGGACGACAGACTTCGCGTGCCTGGGGAACGAGCTCTGCCTTGCCTGGATGACGAGCTCGAGCTCGCGGAGGAGATCGACCGCGGACACGTACGAGCGACGCGCGGCAGCACGGGCCTCTTCGGGCTCGTCCTCCGAGTACGTCGCGATCTGCTCTCGCGTGCGCACGGCACCGAGCTGCACGTGCGGGATCTCGGCCTCCGCGGCGAGCACGCCGAGGCCGCCGCCCTCGGCGACCTCCTCCGGCTCCATCGCGAGGACGAGGACGGCTCGCTGCAGCTCGTCGGGTTCCAGCTCGCGACGGAAGACGACGCTTCCCGCGCCTACCTCCATCATCTGCGCGATCAGATCCTCGAACAGGATGCTCTCGTCGCTCAGCAGTTGTTCGCCGAGCAGGATCTCGTCCACGTAGAACGTGATCGGTACGTCCACGCCCTCGGTGTGATACTCACGGATCACGCCGTAGAGGTCCTCTACCCCTTCGCGCACGGCGGGATGCTTCTCGGGGTAGAACTGGACGGCCCTGCGGAGGCTGTAGAGGCGGGAGAGCAGCGTGCGAGCACGTCGCAGCTGACGGGCGCTGAACGTGGTGTCGAAGCCCAGACCGGCTTCGGCCTCCGGCAGGGTGTCCGAGTGCTCGTCCGTCTCGGACGGCTCCGGGGACTCGGCGGGCGCTCCTTCGACCTCGGACGGCTCCGGCGTCTCGGCGTCCGCCGTCGCCTCAGCGTCCGCCGGATCTTCGGGATCCACGGCCTGTCCTAGTCCCTCGTCCTCAGGCACGTCCGGACCTCCCTCCGGCGCCGGGGTCACGATCCCGCCCGACCGAGCGCCGCCTTCGCAGCATCACGGACGTCACGGTTCACGCCGCGCACCTTGAAGCCGCGGATCGCGGCCAGCCGCTCGAGCGACGCGCTCGCCTCGTCGAGCTCCAGGTGCGAGAGCAGCTCCACGGCGGCGAGACGGGTCTCGCGGCTGGTGTCGCCGGCCCCTGCGCCCGCCGCCACGGCCGCTGCGCCCTTCGCGCACGCCGCCGGATCGACCTGGGCGAGCAGCTGCATGGACAGCCGCACGTTCTCCCCATCGTCGTCCCCGAGCCCGGCCTCGAGCAACCCCGAAGCGGCGCGGCCGCCGACCTGGACGCCGGACCGCAGGGTCTCGCGCCGGACGCGGGGCTCAGGATAGCGGATCGTGCGCTGCAGAAGAGCGACCGCTCGAGGATCGTGCGCGGACCCGATGACGCTCACGATGTTGCGGACGAGGTACCAGCGGTTGTCCCCCAGGTACGCCGAGAGCTCGTCCAGGTAGTCGTCCGCGGATCCGGTGAGGACGTCCACCAGGATCTTGCGCTGGCTGTGATCGGGCTCGTCGGCCAGCACCTCGAGCAGCGTGGGAACGGCCGGGGCCCCGAGTCTCTTGAGGAGCCGTACGCACGCGTCGTACTCCTCGGACCCTTCGTCGTATCGACCGAGCGCGTGGGCGATGCTCCTCACGGTCCGCTCCTCCAACAGGAGCTTCAGGGCCGCGACGACGCGTGCGCGCTGCTCGGGAGGACGCTCCTCGTCCATGGCGGCGTCGAACAGTACGTCGATGACGCTGAGCGCGTCCGCGTACTCCTCGCGGTCGAGAAGCAGACCGAGATAGTCCTCGAGGTGGCTGATGATCGCCCCGAACGTCGCTTCGTCGGTCTGCAGCCACGCCACCGCCGCGAGCACGCGTGCGATGTCGGCGTTCGTGACGCCGCGCTTCGCCTCGCCCCTAAGCGCCGCGATCGCGGGGTCCTCGTCCTCGGCCTCGTCGCCCGACGGGACCGCGTCCATCAGCTTGAGCACGCGCGAGAGCGGTGACTCCTCCGCCTCCTGTGGCGCCGGCTCCTCGACCTCGAGCTGGGTGGGAGTCGCCTGCGAGACGACCTCGGATATGGCCTGCGGCGAAGCCCCCGCGTCGGTCAGGGCCGTGCGGGCCGCTTCGATGATCTCTTCGCGAGTACCCCCACCGATCATGAGCAGGTTCCTCAGAGCGCGAGCGAGTCCCTCTCGTGACTCGGCCGACTCCTCGAGCCCGGACGCGAGCACGCCGCACAGGTCGTCCAGATCGAGCCCGCGAACGACCTCGGCGACGACGTCGTCGTGCAGCGCCGTGGGCAGAAGACCGTCCTGGATCGCCTCGTGGCGCACATCGTCGTCGAGCGACATCACGCTCTCCGCGATCGAACCGTAGAGCTGGGTGCGCACCTCAGTGGGCTCGCCCGAGAGGACGTGCGCGATCGCGCCGACGCGTCCCGCGACCCACGTCCCCGCGTGATCCCCGGCGTACTCGCGCGCGGACTGCTCCAGATAGCGCGTGAGTCCGTGCTGGTCCTCCACGACCCGTATGAGCATCTGGTGATCGCGCTTCCGGCCGGCGAAGGCCCCGGCGATGAGCTCGTCGATGTCGCGCGTGGACAGTGAGGCGAACGCCGACGTGTCCGACTCTTCTGCGCCGGCGTCGGCGATGACGGTGGTGGCCATGGACACCGTGACGTTCACGATGTTCGCGTCCCACATCCACGCCTCGAAGTCGTCGCCCGACACGAGCTCCTCGTCCTTCCTGTTCAGAAGCACGAGGAACCGGGCGATCTCCGCGGCGTCCACGCCCTCGGCGAAGCGGACTTCGGCGAGGCGCTTGCCGTAGAACTCGCGCGCGAAGTCCAGCATCGTCGGATCGTCGGGGAAGACGGGGATGCCAGCGTAGCCGAGCGCGCCGCGACCGACCGAGAGCGTGAGCTCCGGCCGCTCCTCGAAGCACACGGCGAGCGCGTCCACGGAGACCTCGGCGGCACCCGTCGCGATATCGCTGGAAGCGGGATAGAGGCGCACGGCCTTGTACGCCTTGGCGAGCTGCCGAACGAACCGCTCGACGCTCTCGGGAGGTCTGACCTCCGTGTCGCTGCCTGTCGGCACCGGCCTCAGCGTCCCCTCGTACGTCGTGGCGTCTCTGACGAGCCTACCCCACGGACCGCCCGACACTGAAGCCCGACGGCAAGAGCCGCCGAGCTTCGGTGCGGGCACAGCTCTCTAGATGGAGGGGCGCCATGAAGGAGCTCACCCTCGTGGACCCTTACAGCCCACATTCCCTATATCGGGCCTGGTGAACCGGCCCTTTAGGCGGCTCGCTCCTGTCGGCGCCAACGGCCGATGAACGGCGAGGCACACCCGCCGAAAGGCGTGTTCTGGGAGCGCCGCGGTCCGCTCTTCGATGGACGTCCGCCGCAGACCACCAGGGCATACTCGGCTCGCACCCCGTGCGAGTGTGCGATGCGTCACAGACGGCCGCTCGAGACGCGTCGCTCGCACCCATCGGCGAAGGGCGAGCGTGCCCACGGGTGAGGTCTACGTGCGAGCCCCGACTCGCAGCATGATGAGACTCGCCATGCGCGGCAGGTCCGTCTCCTCCGCGACGGCTCCGAGCCCAGCAGCGTCCTTGCACATGCCGTGGATCCTCGCGGAGTTCTCCGACTCGCAGATCGTGTGGCCGCCCGCGCGGCGCACCGCGAGCATGCCCTGCGCGCCGTCCCCGCTCATGCCCGTGAGCAGCACCGCGAGCACACCGGAGCCATAGACGGATGCCGCCGACCGCATCGTCGCATCGATCGACGGCGAGTACGGCTCCCAGCCCTCGGTGTCCTCCACGCGCAGGTGCACGCCCCGTCCCCGACGCTCCAGATGCGCGGACGCGCCCGACGGCACGAGCGACACGAGGCCCGACCGGAGCCGTTCTCCATCGGTCGCTTGCCGGACGTCGAGCGGAGAGACGCGGTCGAGCCTCTCGGCGAGCGCGGCGGTGAAGCCCCTCGGCACGTGCTGACACACGAGTACCGGGACCGAGAAGCTCGGCGGGAGTTCGGCCAGGAGCGTCTCGAGCGCCGGCGGGCCACCCGTCGAGGCGCCGATCACGACGACATCGGCCCCGCCCACCCCCATGGGAACACCGACGGAGACCGCATCGAGCGGTGTCGCCACCGGATCCGCGGGCGACGCCCCTCCCGTGCGACGGCGCCGCAGCGCCCCGACGTCGATACCCTCGAGGAGTCGTATCTTGGACGCGAGCTCTTCGCCGAGGGTCTCCGCGGTCCCCATGACCGGCGACGCGGGCAGGTCGAGCACGTCGACCGCGCCGCGTCCGAGCGCGGCGAGCACGGCCTCCGGAGCGGCGTCCGCGCCGCTCGACACGAGTACGATCGGGATCCGACGGACCGCCAGCAAGCGCTCCACGGCAGACGCGGGGTCTTCGGATCCCGTGTCCACGTCGAGCAGGACCACATCCGGCTCCAGTTCGTCGAGCTTCCCCACCGCACGGTCGGTCGTCGATACCGAACCCAGCACGACAAGACCGTCCCGGGACGAGACCAGGTGCCCGAGCGACGTACGCACGAGAGGCGATGCGCTGACGACGAGGACACGCACCATGGCGCTAGCGGCGCTCCCTCTGCCGCGCCTGCTCCTCGACCATCTCCTTGACCTTCATGAGACGGGTGAGGTTGCTCCGCTCGGCTTCGTCGAGCTTCATCTGGATGTCCTTGACGACATCTTCGAGCTGCGGGATCAGCACGTGCTCGAGCGCGTTGACGCGCCGCCGCGTCCGCTCGATCTCTGCGGCCAGCAGTTCGATCGCCTTCTCGCGCTGCGCGAGCTGCAGAAGATGCGGGGCGACCTCGGCGAGCCCCGTCAGCGCCTCGTCGAGCACGACCGGCGTGGTCGCGAGCGAGTAGCCGCCAGGCGTCGGGAGCTCGGCCACCTCGTATTCGGGCATCCGCACGCTCATGACACTGCGGACGTGGACATCCACCAGCGGCACCGGCTCGCCCGCGAGCAGCGCCTGCGCCAGGTCCACACTCCCCGACTCGCCACGCGCCACGGCGAAGAGCCCGTACACGCCGGCCAACTCGCCCTCGACGCGCTCGCGCAGCCTCCGGTCCGCGAGCACGCGCGCCTTGAACTCCTTCATCAGCTCATCGAGCTTGTCCTTGAGGAGCTTGTGACCTCGCTTCGCGACGTCGCGGCGCCGCCGGAGCTTCATGAGCTCCATCCGGTTCGGGTTGACCCTCACCTGCGGCATCGGTGCCTCATCCCATCGGCGGCACGGTCGCGGATCGGTGCCGTCATCTTGCCACCTGCACGTAGACCACCCAGCCCAGGAGCGCGAGGAGCGCGATCAGGTTCACGATCCTGAGCGCTATCACCCAGCGCGACGAGCTGCCTCCGATGCGCCTCGCCGCCCTGACAGAGAGGACCTGCAGGGCCACCAGCCCGACGATCGCGACGATCAGGAGCACCCACAGGAACGTGGTCGTCACGGTCTGGACCCCGTCTGGCCACTCGCCGTCACGCCTCGACCTCGGCGGCTTCGGTCGCCGTCTCCTCGTCGACCCCTTCGGCGTCCAGGTACTTCTCTATGTGCTCGTCCTTGATCCGCTTGAGCTC
>JAUVQN010000014.1 GCA_030598125.1 Coriobacteriia bacterium
GGTACACGACGCCGATGGCGCACGCGTCGGCCATGATCCCCGCGAGCGTCTCGACACTCGTGGAACCGGGGACCGCGATCATGTCGAGCCCTACCGAACACACCGCGGTCATCGCCTCGAGCTTCTCGATCGTGAGCGCGCCCTCCTCGACGGCCCGAACCATCCCGGCGTCCTCAGAGACGGGGATGAACGCGCCGGAGAGCCCTCCGGTCGAGCTCGTCCCCATCGCGCCGCCCTTCTTCACGGCGTCGTTCAGGAGCGCGAGCGCGGCGGTGGTGCCGGGACCGCCGCACAGGCCGACTCCCATCGCCTCGATGATCTCGGCCACGCTGTCTCCTTGCGCCGGCGTCGGCGCGAGCGACAGATCCACGATCCCCATGGCGACCCCGAGCCGCCTCGCCGCCTCCCTGCACACGAGCTCCCCGGCGCGCGTGATTTTGAACGCGGTCGCCTTGACCGCCTCGGCGACGGCCGTGAGATCGGCGTCTTCAGGTAGCGACGCCACGACCGCCCGCACGACGCCGGGGCCCGAGATCCCGACGTTCACCACGGCGTCCGGCTCCCCCGCGCCATGCATCGCACCGGCCATGAACGGGTTGTCCTCGACCATGTTGCAGAAGGTCACCAACTTGCCGCAGCCGACGCTGTCCCTGTCGGCGGTCGCCTCCGCCGTCTCCTTCACGATCTCGGCCATCCTGAGGACGGCGTCCATGTTGATGCCCGAGCGCGTGGAGGCGACGTTGACCGATGCGCACACGCGCTCGGTCGTGGAGAGCGCGACGGGGATCGCGTCGATGACCCGACGGTCCCCTTCACCGGCGGACTTGTGGGCGAGCGCCGTGAAGCCGCCGATGAAGTCCACGCCGACCTCGCCCGCCGCACGCTCCAGCGCCTCGGCGAGCGGAGCGATGTCCGCGGACGTGCAGGCACCCGCCAGTTGCGCGATGGGCGTCACGGCGATCCGCTTGTTCACGATCGGGATGCCGTACTCTCGCGCGATCGCGTCGGCCACGTCCACGAGTCGATCCGCGCTCGACGTCACGCGGTCGTACACGCGAGCGGCCGCCGCATCGACATCCCTGTCGGCGCAGTCGTCGAGCGACACCCCCAGCGTCACCGTGCGGATGTCGAGGTTCTGCTGGCCGATCATGACGAGCGTCTCTGCGATCTCCTCGGGCGTGATGTACATCCGTGTCCTCCCGGGACGCTGGAGCGCCGCGCGAGCCTCGGCCTAGATGCGGTGCATGAAGCGGAAGACGTCCTCGCGCTGGAGGTTGACCTGGAGCCCGAGCTCGTCGCCAGCCGTATGCAGCCTCGACTGCACCTCGTCGAAGGGCGTCGCGGCTTCATCGACCGTCACGAGCATCGTCATGGAGAAGAGGCCGTCCAACACTGCCTGCCGGATGTCCTCGATGTTCGTGCCCGTCTCAGCGAGCTCCGTCGAGAGGCGCGCGACGATGCCCACGCAGTCCTCTCCGAGCACCGTGACGACGGCCCGTGTCTTCATCCTCTCGCCCTTCTCATATGCCAGAGCTCCAGGGTGATCGTCAGAACTCCAGGGTGATCGCGCGACGCGGACACGCGATGACGCACGCCTCACAGTATACGCACTGGTCCTTGTCGAACCGCAGCTCACGAGTGTCGTCCGTGAGCGTCAACGCTTCGGGACGGCAGACGGACGTACAGAGCCCGCACGTCACGCACTGCTCCTCGTCGAGCACGATGTCCGAAGCGGCCGCGCCCACGAGCACACCCTCGTGCTCGAGGAAGCGGATCCCTTTGTCGATGGCGGCCTTCGCTCCCGTGACCTCCACGAGCATCCGACCTTGCTGGCCGGGCTGGATCTGAGCCCTCAGGATGTTCGGCGTCAGGCCGAAGTCCTTCACGAGGTGATACGTGATGGGCTTCGTCGCCTGCAGGGGCGGGAACGTCAGATCGAGTCGCCTGAGCGCCATCTAGATCGCCTCCTCGGTCTTGATCTCGAGCGGCTTGAACGAAGGTCCACCCGCGCCGGGCAGTGGCTCGAGCGGTTCCACGAGTGTCCAACGGCCCTCGGATACCCATCGCTTGACCTCGTCCGCGATGCGCCTGGCCGTCTCGGTCGACGAGATCGGTCCCGTGCGCACGCGCTCGCCCTCGACCTCTATCTCGCCCGAGTAGAGCTCCGCGTAGGACACGCGTCCGAGCGAGGGTCTGCTTCGGTGACCCACGCCGTAGTCGAAGATGGTGGCCGTGATGTCGGCGTCCGTGAGGGCGAGCTGTGCGGCGAGGTCCTCGTCGAGCACGGGGATCGGGATCCCGATGCCGACGAAGCTGCTGACGCCATAGCCGGCGAAGGTCGCTGCGCTGAAGTACTCCGGACTCGCCTGCTTGAGGTCGGCGATCACCGCCAGGGTCCCCGCCGGCGCGACGGGGACGCCGTTGCCGTCACGCTCCTGGTTCGGGTTGTGCTGCGTGCCCTGCCAGGCCACGTAGCCGGGCGCGCCGGCGACGAAGCACCGCGTCCCGACCCCGATCGTCCGGTACTCGGGATCGTTGAGCAGCGGCGACAGGGCGCCCGCCGAGCAGAACGTCGCGTTCCCCAAGTGCGGCAGGAGCGACCCCATGTACGTGTAGAGCGTCCGATCGCTCGAGTTCACGGCGACCGCGTAGTTCTGGTACGCGTTGCGGGGGTTGAACAGGTAGGCTTGGTTCAGGTCCTCGAGCGTCACCCACGTGTCGATCTCGAGGCGCGGGTAGCAGTCCGTTCCCGGCGAGCGCGCCTGGAGCCGGATGGCTTTGCCCGCGAGCAGGTCCTCGATGACGTGCGCGCCGCCATACTCCATGCCGCGACCGCGCGACCATTCGGTGCCGCCCAGGTACGTGTCGACCGCGGCCCATCCTCCGGACGCCGGCACGTCGTTCAGCAGGATCTCGCTCATCCGGAGGGGCGGGTCGGCGTGCCCGAAGTTCAAGAACGCACCCGAGGAGCACATCGGTCCGAAGGTGCCGGTCGTGACGACGTCCACCTTGGCCGCCGCGGAGGAGACGCCGTCCTCCTGCGCGATCACCGCGAACTCTTCCGCGGTGACGACCACCGCCTCTCCGGCGGCGATCCTCTCATTGATCTCGTCCCAACTCTTGGACATGTTCCGCACCTCCAGACAACAGAAAAGCCCCTCGCCCATGCACAGCTCTCGTGCCAGGGCGAGAGGCTCTAGCCTCCCGCGGTACCACCCGACTTCACCGTCTCGACACACTCGACGAGCGCGCGATGCGGCCTCTCAGACACGGGATCCGTCCTTCTCGCCCGGCTCCGATGTCGTATAGCCCGTGGTAACGGGGGCGTCCGTCCGGTATTACTGGGCACGATGCCTTTCCTCCGGAAGCCTCTGGGGCCATGTTCTGCGGTTCGTCGGACGCCGGTTCTCAGCTACCCCGGCTCTCTGAAGGTCCTTCGGGACCACGTACTCATCCCCGTCGCAGGCCTGTTCCGTATTCGGCTAGGCGCAAGCATACGGGGCGAGTGCACGTCCAGTCAACGCACCGGGAGCGGACGGAGGGTCCAGACAGGAAGCGAGATCAAGGCTGCGCGACGTCCAGGACGCGCCACTCGCCGGCCAGGTTCTCCCCCACGAGCACGCGGGACTCGTAGTCGACGATGTCCAGACCGCTTCGGGCCAGGACGTTGCCCTTCCCGTCGTCACGTTGGACGACGACCCATCCCGTCGGCACCCAGCGATAGTGGCTACCGGTCGCGAGCGAGGGAACGACACCCTCCCAGGTCCCATGTCCCTCGGGCGGAGGGTTCTCGGCACGCTCCAGCTCCACGTGGACGACGATCCCTGCGACCTCCGAGCACATACAGCCAGACAGGGCACCCGCGACGATCACGAGTGCGAGTGCGACCAGGATCCGACGGTCGGTCGGAGAGCGCACCACACATGCTCCTTACCCCGTGCCTTCTGGGGTGGAGTATACGGCAGGCGGCTGCGCTCAGGTTCGAGCGGGGACGAGCTGGTCGAGCCAGTAGGCGTCGTCGTCTCGCTCCATGACGAGCACGCGATTCTCATCCGCCGGGTCCTTCGCGCGATGGTAGCGAAGATAGATGCGCTCTTCGTCCACTCCCACGACCTCCACCTTGCCGCTGGCGTGGGACATGGCGAACCGCGCACGGCGAGAGAGGCCGGAGACGGCCTCGCGAGCCTGCGTGAACAGCTGCCACCCGCGCACGAGCGGCAGCTCGTACGGCTCGTTGCCGACAGTGGGGCGACCCTGGAAGACGTAGTACTGGGGACATCCGACGTCGGTCGCCGTCTCGAACAGTTCGCGGAGCACGCCGGCATCGTCGTTCACTCCGCGCACGACAGGGCACTGGTTCACACACATCACGCCCGCCTCGGTGACGACTCTGATCGCCTCGACGGCCTGCTGCGTGAACTCGCGCGGATGGTCGAAGTGCGTCATGAGGTACACGCGCCCGGACGGGCCACTGCGCTCCGCGAGGAGCTCGACGAGCGCCGGATCGTCGAGGATGCGATACGGGTTGAAGGCGGGGAGCTTGGAGCCGATGCGGATCGTGCGGACGTGCGGGATCTCCCTGAGCCGCTCGAGGAGCTCGGCCAGCCTGGACGTGCTCATGATCAGCGGATCGCCACCCGTCAGTAGCACGTCCGAGATCTCCGGGTGCCCCGCGATGTAGTCGATCGCCGGCGCGTAGTCACGAGTGACCTCATGATTGTCGTGCATGAAGAGTCGCTTGCGGAAGCAGTAGCGGCAGAACCCTCCGCAGATCTCGTTGACGAGCACCAGACACGTGTCCCGGTACTTGTGTTGCACGCCGGGGAGTACCGTGTTCGCGGCCTCGTTGGACGCGTCGAGGCGTCCGAACTCGGAGAGCTCGTCCTCGCGCGGCACGATGAGCCGTCGGATCGGGTCCGCCGGATCGGCCCAGTCGATGAGACCCAGGTAGTAGTCGTTCGCGCGGAACGCGTAGCGGTCGGCTACGCGCTGCAGTGCCGCACCCTCGTCCGCCGAGAGAGATGCGAGCTCATCGACACGCCGAACGTACCGGACGGGATGTCCTGGACGTCCCGCCGACGGGCGCGTCCGGCCTTGGGCTATGTGGGCTCCGCCATGCATTCGGTCTCCACAGGTTCGGTAGCGCGGTCCTCAAGCGGGACCAGGGGCCAGAGAGGCCGGTCGCTTCTGCTGCCCACGACCGACCCTATCCATCGCATATAGTATACCCGACGGCGGCTCCTCGGGCTCGGCACAACGCTCTGAGCAGGGCGTTCATGGGCGACGGGTTCCGCCGCACCGAGCGGGCGTCAGTCCGCGCGTCTTTCGTCGAACATGAGCCGGATACGCTCCGGCAGCTGCGCATGGTCGTCCACGATCCAGCGCGCGTCCAGCAGCCCGGATTCGTGGATGGCGCGAGACGTGAACTCGGTCGTCGCCGCAACGCACCACATGCCGGCCGCGAGCGCGGCCTCGACTCCCACAGCCGAATCCTCGACGACGAGACACTCCTCCACCGGCCGGTCCAGCTCTCGGGCGACGAGTTCGTAGATCTCTGGAGCGGGCTTGTTCCTCTCCACGTCGTCCCCGGTCGCGATGAAGTCGAACTCGCCGTCCAGTCCGAGCACGTCGAGGATGCGTCGGACCGTCGCGCACGGGGAGGCCGTCGCAAGCGCCGTGTCGCACCCGAGGCTCCGCGCCGCCCTGAGGACTGCGACACTCTCGGGCCACTGGTTCTCGAGAAGCACGTCGGGGTCGGACACCATCTCGCGATAGATGGCCAGTCGTACCTGGAGGTACGCCTGCCACGGCACGCTCGTCCCCGTCTCTTCCATGCGCGCTGCGGCGGCACGCTCGAGTCCGGCGGCCTCGACGATGTGGGGAGCCACCTCCGAGCGCGCGAGACCGACCACGTCTCTGAACGCCTCCATCGCCCGCTGCTCCGACTCGACCTCGCCCGTGATCTCGCGCGCCGCGTGCCCGTAGGACAGAGCCTTCAGGCGCTCTGTCCGCACGAGCGTGCCGTCCAGATCGAAGACGATGGCGCGTATCATGCGTCCTCCGACGCCGCGACGGCGCCGCGATCGTCCGCGTCATCGCGAGCGACACGGTCGTGGCCGTCCCGGGGATCCGCGTGGCGCGCAAGCTCGAGCCCGTCCCGCACGATGGCATCGTGATCGAACGCGAGCGGCGGCAGAGAATCCGCAGAGAACCACGCGGCCTCGGCGGCATCGTCTCCGCCGTGCTCGGCCACATCGCCGTCCACGCGAGCGAGGAACGCCACACTCACCGTCCATCCCCTCGGGTCCCGCCCGGGGTCCCCGTAGGCGCCGACGTGCACTAGTCCAGCGTCGTGAGTCACGGCAGTCTCCTCCAGGAGCTCCCGCCTCGCCGCGTCCTCGAGTCGCTCACCCTCGTCGACGAAGCCTCCCGGCAGCGCCCAACGCCCTGCGAACGGCTCCCGTGCCCGCAGCACGAGAAGTACCTCGCGGGAGTCGGACGGACCGCGCACCGCGACGACGTCCGTCGTCAGGGCCGGTCGCGCGAACGCGTACTCGAAGGACATCGTCAGTCTCCGGTCACCTGGGATGCTCGGCTGCGTCGATCGCGCGCGGACGACCTCCCCGCCGCGACGCAGGATCCTCACGGCATCTTACCTGACGGCGGGGAGGGGCGCACCGGAGCCTACGGGGTCCCTCGCGTCGCCGTCCGTCAAACCCTCGACTCGAGGTTTTGACTTGTATATATGTCCTATCGTATATATGTGTTGTCCTATATCGCCTAGCTGGGGGGCAGATGTCGCTCGCGCACGCGATCCTCGGATTCTTGGGCCGAGGTCCCATGACAGGCTACGACCTCAAGACCCGATGGCTCGACGGTCCCGCCTCCCACTTCTGGACCGCGGATCAGGCCCAGGTCTACAGGACGCTCGACCGCCTGGAGCGCGAAGGCGTCGTCGTCTCCGAGATCGTCGAGCAGCGGGGCCGCCCCGACCGCATCGTGTACTCGATCACCCCCAGTGGTCGGGAGAGCATGCTCGACTGGCTCGTCGAACCACACCACCCGCCGCCCGTGAGGGACCCCTTCCTCATGCAGCTCTTCTTCTCCTCGGACCTGAGCGACGAGGACGTGCTGGAGATCCTCGTCTCGGCTCGCTCGACGCTTCAGGAGCGCCTCGACGCGCTCCGGGACCGCAAGACCGAGGAAGACTCGCGCATCCAGCCCTCCCCCGAGAGAGAGCGGGACGCGGCGCTGTCGGGCATGACGCTCGACGCGTCCATCGCGACGGCCCGAGCGAACGTGGATTGGCTGGACGACTGCATCGAACGGGTGCAGCGAGGTCTGCCCGGCAGGCCGAGAAGGAGCGTGCATCAGCATTCGAAGCGGTGATGCCTGAGTGAGGATCGTAGCCGTCGACGGAGGCGCCCTGAGAGGCAGTCGCGTCTCGACTACGGTAGAGGCCGCGGCGCAGGCGGCCGAGGACCTCGGAGCGGTCGTGCTCCGTCGGAGGCTCTTCGACCGCTTCACACGCTGCCAGCTCAGATCCATCGGAGCAGGGACGTGCGCTGCAGATGCGGGCGACCCTCTCATCGACATAGTCGAGGAGATCCTTACGGCTGACGGCGTGGTCTTCGGCACATCCGCCGCCTCGATCAGGCCCAATCTGGTCACGGCGGCTCTTCTCTCTCGACTGGGTTCTCGATTCGCCGGCAACTGCCTGGCACGGGAGGCGCACGGCCGTGTCGCGCGCTTGCGACCGGGAAGACGCCTCGTGCTCATCACATCCACTCCGCCGTACGGACGCATCGTGCCCCTCCTCGGAAGGTGCGGTCCCGCCGCATCCGTCCGGCACGTCTTCGGCCGCGCAGACGTTCGCACACTGGGTGAGCTCGTCGTGGTCGAACGGCACGCGGTCGCCCCCGCGACAGACGACGGGGAGCGTCAGGCGGCCATCCTCGGCATGAGACTCGCCGAGCGACTCGCACAGGAGGTCGAACGCCGGGGCGTCCTCACGCACCCGGCACTCACGAGCGGACGACTCGCGCTCTGAGGAGGAGCGTGACGCAGCGATGGACGTTCGAGGTCCGTGCCCCGAGACCCGCGCTTCCTCGCCAAGCGGCCTGTGTCACGGCCGTCGCACCGCGACGCGGATGCCGCCGGCGGAGGAGACAGATCCAGGCGGGCGATCGGGACCGGCCGGCTGTGGTCGCCCATAGCGGCTAGTCCGCGTACCTGTCGAGAAGGAGATCCATCACACCGCGACCAGGGTCCACCAGCAGGTTCGTGGCCCGAGCGGACTCCTCGTCGTAGCGCTCCGAGGCGTCGGGATGGACTCCCGGCCCCGCGAGCACGAACGGCACCGCCTCACCGACGTGCGTCTTGAGAGCGATGGGGGTGGGGTGATCCGGCATGGCGAGTATCCTCACTTCGCGGCTCAGCGATCTCGCCCGCGCCACGACTTCCTTGTCGATCGCCTCGATCGCGGCGACCTTCGCCTCCACATCGCCAGCGTGGCCAGCCTCGTCCGGTGACTCCACGTGCACGACGACCACGTCGTGGTCGTCCAACGCCGCGAGGGCGCCCTCGGCCTGCGCGGCATAGTCGTTGTCGGGTCCGTCGGTGACGCCGGGCAGGTCGAGCCTCTCGATCCCGGTCAGTTCCGCGAGACCGTTCAGTAGGTCCACACCCGAGGTGATCGCCGCCCGCAATCCGCGCGACATCCGATACGGGACCATGCCCTCGGGCCTGAGGCCCGGCCAGAACGGCCACACGTCCGTCGCCTCGAGCTCACCCCTGGCCGCGCGGGCCCGATTCGCAGCGGACGCCGCGAGCACGGGCCTTGCGCGCGACATGAGGTCGAGGAGGATGTCGGATCCCGGTCCGGACGGGAAGTGTCCCTCGACGGCTCCGCAGGTGATGTCGTGCGGCGGCGTGTACGTCCCGTCCACGAGCTCCGGGTGCCCGTGGACGACGAGTACGTGTCGATACGCCACCCCGGGGTGGAACTCGAAGGTGTCGTCGCCGAGCGCCTCTGCCAGATCGCCCACGATCTCGCCGGCTTCCTGCGTGCCGATGTGGCCGCATGCGTACGAGGTCATGAGGCCGTCCGCCACGTGCACGAGGTTGAGCCTCAGCGCGACGTCCCCGGGACCCAGCTCGATCCCTGTGCTCGCCGCCTCGATCGCTCCCCTCCCCACGAAGTCCGCCACGGGATCGTAGCCGAGGATGGACATGCACGCGGCCGCAGATGAGGGCTCGGCGCCCTCGGGAACCGTCTGCGCCATGCCCACCAGACCCTCGACCGCGAGAGCATCCAGTTGGGGGGTGCTCGCCGCCGCCAGACTCGTCTTGCCGCCGAGCTCTTCGACCGGCCAGCCCGAAGCGCCGTCCAGGATGATGACGAGGTACTTCATAGTGCCTTCTCCTCCGGCAGCGGGCTGGCGACTCCGGCGCACCGGCGTCGCCACCGAACGCCACAGATTGTGCCACAAGCCGGCGCGGGACCCCGGTGGCGGCGGTCACATCCACGCGGAAGACGGCGACTTGACTCATCCCGTCGCGCGCTCTACGATACGAACGATGTTCGGAACTCGAACGCCGTTCGGAGGCGCACCGTGAAGAACAGCACATCCGGCCAGGAAGAGCGGCCGTCTGCGCCTCCTGCCTCGGAGGACGCGCTCCAGAATCGCTCGCCCCGCCACCTGCGGAATCGGGAGGAGATCCTCAGCGAAGCCCGGCGGCTGGTACTCGAGAAGGGGGCGGACGGCTTCTCTATGCGCGAACTCGCACGCCGTGCCGGCTTCGGGCCCGCCTCTCTGTACACGTACTTCAGCGGCAGGGACGAGGTGTTGGCCGTCATAGGCATGGAGGGCCTCAAACAACTCGGGGCGTATCTCGAAGCGGTCCCCGACGACCTCCCCCACATCGAGCGACTCGTCGAGTACGGGGCCGCCTACCTCTCCTTCGCGCGGGAGCATCCGGAGCGCTTCGCGCTCGTGTTCGCGACGCTGACCGTCCCGGTCGAGTCGTGGGAAGAGTTCTGCGAGGAGGCCTGGCCGTTCACGATCCTCGTGGACGGGTTCTGGGGGGCCGTCGACGACGGAGCGCTCGTCTCCCGCCGCGGACTGACACCCGACGCGATGGCGTACGGGCTGTGGGCGCTCGCACAGGGGATCGCCGCGCTCAAGCAGCACCACCTGGCGAACTTCGGTGGGGACATCGAGGAGATGGACCGCGCCGTGATCGAGCACTACGTCACCGGCCTCTAGGAAGGACGCTCCCATGGACACGCGCCGACAACGGATCCGCCGCAAACTCATCTTCATCTTCTTCCTGCTGCTGCCGCTCACGCTCAACTACTACTCTCCGGCGCTGATGACCCAGGGTACGGCGGAGCGCGTGGCGACGTTCAGTCTCCTTCTCTGGACCGCGATCTTCCTCACCTCGTTCGTGCTCGGCCGTTCGTTCTGCGGGTACGCCTGCCCCTTCCACGGTCTGCAGATGGCCTGGGAGACGGTGCGCGACAAGCCTCTCAGGCGCGTGCGCTACCTCCGGTGGATCAAGTACGCGCTGTGGGGCCTCTGGGTGGGCGCGGTCGTCGCGTTCGCCGTCTCCACGAGCGGCTGGGAGCGCTTCGACCCGCTCTACAACACCGAGAACGTCGTCTCCGTGGACTCCCCGCAGAATCTCATCGTCTACTACGTGCTTCGTGCTCGTGACCCTGCTGCCACTCGCACTGGGGAAGCGTGCGTTCTGCCAGTACTTCTGCCCGTTCGGCGTGTGGGGCATCGTGGGAACGAAGGTGCGGCACGCGCTCAGGCTGCCCGGCCTCCGCCTCAAGGCCGACACTGAGTCGTGCACCGCGTGCGGGAGGTGCGACGCGACGTGTCCGATGAGTCTGCCGGTGGCCGCGATGGTCGCCCGCGCGAACATGCGGGACACCGAATGCATCCTGTGCGGCAGCTGCGTCGACGGATGCGCGAACGGCGGCGTCACCTACTCGTGGAGGCGCGACTAGCACGCGCCGCGCTCCCGGCAGAGAGCACGCATCGCAGTGCTACCATGCTCGCATGCCTGACATGCACTACCTGGACACGAGGCAGCTCGACGCGTCGAGGCCGACCTTCACCCGAGCCGTTCTGAGAGGGATCGCCGAGGGGGGCGGGCTGTACGTGCCTGAGTCGCTCCCCCGTATCTCGCTCGAGGAGATCCTTGCCTTCGAAGATCAGCCCTACGACGCGCGGGCGACCTACGTGTTCGGCCTCTTCGGCGTGGATATCGAAGGTCCCCGCGTCGCGCAGCTCATGGGGCAGGCCTACGGAGACGCCTTCGACGACCGGCGCGTCGCGCCAGTGGAGAAGGTGTCGGCCGACACCCACGTGCTGGAGCTCTGGCACGGACCGACCTCGGCCTTCAAGGACATGGCGCTGCAGTGTATGCCGGTCTTCTTCTCGGAGGCCATCGAGGACGTGCGCGCCGGCGGCGGACCGGCCGAGGACTATCTCGTGCTCGTCGCTACGTCGGGCGATACGGGGAAGGCGGCCCTCGACGGGTTCGCGGGCCGGCCCCACACGCGGATCGCCGTGTTCTATCCCCCGGACGGCGTCTCCGACCTCCAGCGGCTCCAGAGGGTGACGCAGCGCGGGGAGAACGTGACCGTCTTCGGCGTGCGAGGCGACTTCGACGATTGCCAGAACGCCGTGAAGGCGGCGTTCGATGACGATGCCTTCGCGGAGGAGCTCCGCGAGCGGCACGGACTCAGGCTGTCCTCGGCCAACTCCATAAACTGGGGACGGCTCCTGCCGCAGATCGTCTACTACGTGAGCGCGTATGCGGACATGGTGGCGTCGGGCGGCGTGAAGCCCGGAGCGGCGATGGACGTGTGCGTGCCCACGGGCAACTTCGGCAACATCCTCGGCGCCTACTACGCGCGGGCGATCGGGACGCCCATCGGGCGGCTGCTCTGCGCGAGCAACGAGACCAACGTGCTGTCGGACTTCATCGCGACGGGCGTCTACGACGTGTCGGAGCGACGTCTCGTGACGACGCCCTCGCCATCCATGGACATCCTCATCTCGTCGAACCTGGAGCGCCTCCTCTTCGAGCTGACGCGGGACGGCGGTCGCGTGCGCGGTTGGATCGACGAGCTCAGTGAGCTCGGGAGGTTCCAGGTGGACATGGACACGTTCCAGCGCGTGCGCGAGGTCTTCCTGGGCGACTGGGTGACGAACGACGACAGCCTCGCGACCATCCGCCGCGTCTGGGAGCAGTGCGCGTACCTGCTGGACCCGCACACCGCTGTGGCGTGGGAGGTCGCGGAACGATTGCGCGCGGACGCGCCCGTGCTCGTCGTTTCGACCGCACACTGGGCGAAGTTCGGTGGCGACGTGTACCGGGCCCTCACCGGAGCGCCGGCCGATGCAGAGCTTCCGGCGGACGTCGCCGAGCTGGGTCCCATCGAGCTCCTGGGCCGGGTGAGCGACATGACCGGTGG
The DNA here is from genome assembly GCA_030598125.1 of Coriobacteriia bacterium. GTDB lineage: Bacteria > Actinomycetota > Coriobacteriia > Anaerosomatales > JAUVQN01 > JAUVQN01. Next base: position 12,494 of record JAUVQN010000014.1, read on the forward strand.
CCAGCGCGTGCCGCGCACGCTCGCCGGACTGGACGGCGTCCCGGCCCGCTTCACCGAGATCGTCGACGGCACCGTGGAGGGCGTCGAGGCCGCCGTCGCCCTGTGGCTCGAGTAGCCTCACTCCGGCGTTCCCGCGCGTCTGCGGGGGACGGAACGGCTGCTCAGGCGTCTTCAGGCTCGCCCCACGGCGGTCGTCGCGAATCCGGTTCAGGGTACGCTGAGCCTCACCAACGGGCCCGTTGCAGCCCCTCCCGCACATGCCGACCTGCGATAACGCCGCATCGGCTCGTCCGAGAAACGTGTGTGACCTAGAGGGGGGATCGTCGTGGGCCTGTTCTCGCGCAAGAAGACGCTCGGTAC
>JAUVQN010000027.1 GCA_030598125.1 Coriobacteriia bacterium
GGCAGGCTCGTGGTGGACGCACATCTGCGCACGTCCGATCCGCACGTCTGGGTCGGAGGCGACGCAGCCGGTGGTCCGCAGTTCACCCCCGTGGCCTCCCAGAACGGCCGCCAGATCGCCGCTGCGATCCTGGGCCACGGGCTGCCCGAGCCCGACTACTCCTACATCCCCTATGCCTGCTTCACGTCGCCGCAGCTCGCGGCCGTCGGCATGAGCGAGGACGAGGCGCAGGCCCAGGGCGTCGAGTATCGCGTGGCCCGAGCAACACCCGAGTACGTGGGCGCAGCCATCATCGGAGACGAGCGGAGAGGGGTGGTGAAGGTCGTCATCGATCCGGACGGTCTCATGCTCGGCGCGCAGATCGCCGGCCACGAGGCATCGGAGCTCATCTACGGCTACGCCGTGGGCGTCCGCCTCGGCGCTTCGGTACACGACCTCGCCGACGTGCTGCCCATCCACCCCTCGTACAGCGAGGTCCTCAACTGGGCGATCTCCTGACCTCGGTCCTGCGTGCGACAGGCCGCCCGTAGTGCCGGTCCTGGGCGGTCGGATCGGGCCGAGACCGGAGAGCGCGTCGGACCCAGGCTCGATACGGTGGTCGCCTGAAAGCGGAAGAGGGTCTCGAGACGAAAGAAGGGTGACGACGTGACAGATGCACACGCTGGGGAAGGGCTGTCTTCCGATCAGGTGGAAGCGATCGCCAAGGAAGCCTATGTCTTCACCTTCCCGTTGGTCATGAACTACCGGATGATGTGCATCCAAGCGATCGACTCCTCGTCGAAGTCATACGCCGGCGGATTCGGCAAGTGGCTGAATCTCGGGACCGCGTCGCCACAGGACACGGACGTCGTCACGCCGAACAACGACACGCCGTACTCGTGGGCATGGGCGGACCTGCGTACGGAACCATGGGTTCTGACCATGCCGAAGATCGACGCGAAACGCTTCTACACGAGCCAGTGGGACGATCTGTGGGGTTTCGTACCCGACAACCCGGGGTCGGTCGAGGACGGCAACGACGGCGAGAAGATCCTGCTGGCGGCTCCGGGGTGGAAGGGCGATCTCCCCGATGGCGTCAAGCGTGTGATCCAAGGTGAATCGGAGTTTCTCGGAACGTTGACTCGCACGCAGATGATCGATCCTTCCGATCTGCCCAATGTCAAGAAGATCCAGGGTGCGTAAGGTCTCGAGCCGCTCAGCACCTTCCTGGGTACACCGGCACCAGACGCGGCGATGCCCGTGTCGTGGATGCCGTGGCAAGACGGTGCAGAGACCACCGAGGACTTCTGGGCGTATGCGAACTTCATGCTCGGCTTCACCGAACCGAATCCGATCGACAAGCCGACGTTGGACAAGATCGCACGGATCGGTATCGGAGCAGGGAAGACCTGGAACTCGGCGTCTCAGAACAAGGACTTCAGGAAAGGGATGCAGGCGGGACTGGAGGAGGCTCGTGCAGCCCTGAAGAAGCAGTCAGAGGGCGCACCCGATCCCAGCCTGTTCTTCCGTTCAAGAGAAGAGTCCAAGGACGACTACGACGATCGTGCCCTCGGCGTGTACATGGGGCAGTGGGGGAATGTGAGCGCCCAATCGGTGTACTTCCCTGTCGCTAAGGATGAGAAGGGTGACCTTCTCGACGGCAGCAAGGGGAACTACTCAGTCACGTTCGCAGCCGATCAGATACCGCCGGTCGAGTACTTCTGGTCCTGGACGATGTACAGACTGCCGCAGCGGTCGCTCGTCGAGAACCCGATCGACCGATATGCCTTGGGCAGTGCCTCCCCGCAGCTCACAAAGGCCGGCGACGGTTCGATCAGGATCTCTTTCCAAGCCCAATCTCCCGGCAAGGACAAGGAGGGGAACTGGCTGCCGGCGCCCGACGGGCCGTTCTGGCTGGTGATGCGCGCGTACGGACCAGGCAGAGCCATCCTGGACAAGACATGGAAGCTGCCGCCCGTCACCCGAACACAGTAGGTCGCTGCCTGGGCTCAGATCGCTGGAGCCTCGCACCTGGCGTCGTGGGCGTCGCCCCTCTCAAGCGACGACAACGACGCGAGCCGAGGTATTGGCCCACCGATTGACGCGCTCGACCGGCCTGGGAGTCTCTACACGTGTCCTCGCCGGATCCATCGAACAACATGGCCCGCGCCCGCGTACCGGCCTAGGAGAACTGTTCTTTCTCCGAGGCCAGACCATAGATCACGAGCACGTAGATGATGATCATCGTGAGACCGATGACCGGCAGATACAACATGTCGAAGAACCAGAACACGGCCATGATGATCGCCCAGGCGATCCCGAGCACGCGTCCCCAGCCGGCACGAGACCAGATGCCGTAGCACAACACGAGCTCGATCGCCCCACCGATGATCCACGCCCAGCCGAGCGCCTGGATCTCGTCCGCCAGGAAGCTCGCTCCTTCGGGGAAGTACCCGGCGCGGATGAGCGCCGCGGCTCCGAACGCGAGGTTCGCCACGCCCGCGAGAAAGAAGATGAGCCAGCTGAACATGACCCAACCCGAGTACTGCTTGGTGTCCGCCATTCGATCCCTCCGCTTCCGAACGCCCATACGTGCGCTACTGCACGTATACCCGAACGCGCCCACCGGTACCACGCGGGCGATGATGGCGGCCGAACGGGCCGGACCTCTCGCTAGGGCAGCACGGCGACGACGTGGCGGCTCGTGCAGAGGGCGTCGCCCCTCTCGGACACGAGCGCGGGTTCGTCCGATCCACCTGAGACAGGGTCGAGCCGCGTTCGTGCCGTGAAGCCCGGCTACGCCTGCCACCCGCGTACAACGAAGGGCCCCGGCGCGATCCACCCGAGGCCCCTTCGGTACGTCGTGTCCGTCGCCCTACCGGCTGTCGAGCGACACCCACGCATCGAGCGGACGCCGTCCGTTCCGTCGCGTAGGGGTCGCCTCCACGACAGCGCGCTCGGCACGCCTTCGCCATGCGACCATCACCGTGAGCAAGAGCACACACGGAAGGGACACGACCGTGAGTATCTCAGCGGGACTGACTCCGTACGACTCCACAGCACACCTCTCCCCGTTGTCTCGGGTGCGCGTGGGATACGAGAACCCACGCACCGCCTGCCTGCAACCGCCTGAACATAGCTAATTGTGCCACATCCGTGTGAAGAACGCACGAACGGATGCGAAAGGCCCCGGCATCTGCGCCGGGGCCTCGTGGTCGCGATGGTGGGCGATACTGGATTTGAACCAGTGACTTCTACCGTGTGAAGGTAGCACTCTCCCACTGAGTTAATCGCCCGTGCAGCTCCCGACCAGGTCGAGGGCGCCGACTATCTTATCACGGCCCCGTGGCTGTGGAAGGGGTACCGGCAGGCGCGTCAGCGCTGGTAGCGGGGATGCTCGAAGTCGTGGCCGGCACGCTGCCCGTCGCCGGGGTCGCGGAGTCCCCCGCCGGTTCCGTGGGGCCGAGCGCCGGCCCGACCATCGCGGGGTCCGTGTCGACCCACGACGCGAACGCGATCGTCGCCGCCACGAGCGCGAGGACGACCAGCAGCATCATCCACGCGGGTGCGCGAGTGGCCCGTGGCTCAGGCGGCTCGTCCGTGCTCTTCGCGGCGTCAGGCGTACCCATCGGGGTGCTCCTGCCTCCACGCCCACGCGTCAGACACCATCTGCTCGAGGCCGGCTCGTGCCTCCCACTCGAGCTCTTCCCTCGCTCGACCGTTCGATGCGAGCAGCACGGCGGGGTCGCCCTGCCTGCGCGGTCCGATCTCGACCTCGACATCCCGACCGGTCACCCTCGCGCACGCGCTCACGACCTCGAGGTTCGAGAAACCCTCCCCGCTGCCCAGATTGAAGACGCCTCCCTGGCCACCCCCCGCGACGCGCTCGAGCGCGAGCTCGTGCGCTCTGGCCAGATCCACGACGTGGATGTAGTCGCGAACGCACGTCCCGTCGGGGGTCTCGTAGTCGCCACCGTAGACCTCGAAGCTCTCGCGGCCAGACGCCATCGCGTCCAGGATCCGCGGCACGACATGCGTCTCCGGCTCGTGTGCCTCGCCGAGCGACCCGTCGGGCCATGCTCCTGCGACGTTGAAGTACCTCAGACGCACGGCTCTGAACCCGTACGCCTCTTTGAACCACTCGAGCACGTCTTCGAAGTGCAGCTTCGAGGCACCGTACGCGTTCACCGGCGCGCGAGGATGGTCCTCGTCGATCGGGACGGACTCGGGCTCTCCGTACACTGCGGCGGTCGAGGAGAAGACGATCACGCCGACCTCGCGTCCCCGCATCGTCTCGAGCATGCGGAGCGGACGGCACGCGTTGACGTCGAAGTAGCGACCGGGCTCGCGCATGGACTCCGCCACCTCGATCAGGCCGGCGCAGTGCAGGACGGCGTCGCATCCCTCGAGTGCATCGGTGACGGCGGCCACGTCTCCGACGTCGCCGACGACGAGCCGTGCGCGCTCGTCCACCGCCTCTCGATGCCCACGCTCCAGCGTGTCGAGGATCGTCGTGTCGTGTCCGGCGTCCAGCAGATGTCGCACGCTGACACTGCCGATGTACCCGGCGCCGCCGGTAACGAGGAACCTCATGCGAACGCTCTCCCCTAGTCCCGCACCGGCTAGCAGCCGGCCAGCGGCTCGATGCCCTTGTCGAGCGCCTTCACGACCCGTGCGGAGACCAGCTCGTCCCACCTGGGGGGACGCGGCCATGACCGCTTCGAGTCGAGCGCGGCGGCCAACCCGTCCAGGATCGCTTCACGCTCCGCCGCCACGAGACGGTTCGCCTGGACCTCGAGCGTCACCCATCGCTCGGTGCTGCGGCGCACGGTCACGCAGGGCGTCTTCACCATGCACGCCTCCTCCTGCACGCCGCCGGAGTCGGTGACGATGGCCGCCGCATCGCACTCGAGCGCGAGCATGTCCAGGTATCCGACCGCGTCCACCACGTGCACGTTCGACGTCCCCTCGGCGATGCCGGCGGCCGCGAGCGATGGACGGGTCCTCGGATGCGCGGGAAGCAGCACAGGCAGCGGCGCCTCTCGCAGGGCCGCCGCGATGTCCGCCATCCGGTCCGGGTGGTCGGTGTTCTCGGGGCGATGCACTGTCACGAGCACGTAGCCGCCGGTCTCGAGCCCGTAGCGGTCGCAGACCACGCGGTCCGCTACCCGGTCGAGGTTCTTCAACACGGACTCGGCCATGATGTTGCCCACGAAGTGCACCCTCGCGCGGGCTGTCCCCTCTCTCTCCAGACTCACGACCGCGTCTTGGGTGGGAGCCAGCAGCATAGAGCTCAGCTGGTCCGTTACGAGACGGTTGACCTCCTCGGGCATGGACATGTCGCCCGAGCGAAGGCCTGCCTCCAGGTGCAGGACCGGGATGTTGAGCTTCACCGCGGCGAGCGCGCCCGCGAGAGTCGAGTTGACGTCGCCCACGACCATGACGGCGTCCGGTCTCTCGCTCCCGAACAGCTCCTCCAGCCTCATCATCGCCGTGCCCGTCTGTACGGCGTGCGTGCCCGAGCCGACGTCCAGGTTCCAGGCCGGCTCGGGGATCTCGAGGTCCTCGAAGAAGACCCCCGACATCCCGGTGTCGTAGTGCTGCCCCGTGTGGACGATCCTGGCATCGACGCCCGCCTCGAGGAGCGCGGGCATCAGCGGACCCACCTTGATGAAGTTCGGCCTGGCACCCACCACGACGATCAGTCGCATCGAGACGCTCACCTCTCCCAGTCGTCGGACAGGCGCTCTATGTCGTCCTCGCCGACGTAGTCCCCGACCTGGACCTCGACGATCACGAGCGCCTCGTCCCCTGGATTCTCCAGGCGGTGGACGGTGCCGGCGGGGATGAACGTGCTCTCGTTCAGACGCACCTCGAGCTGCTCCTCGCCACGTGTCACCAGCGCGTGCCCCTGGACCACGACCCAGTGTTCGCTGCGGTGCGCGTGTCGCTGCAGGCTCAACCGGCGGCCCGGGGCCACCTCGATACGCTTGATCTTGAACCCGTCCGCCTCCAGCAGGACGGTCCATGAGCCCCACGGCCGCGGCCCGGTCCTCGACTCGACGACCTCGCTGGCTCCCTGCTCTCTCAGGCGCTCCACGACGCTGCGCACGTCCTGTGCCCGCTCCTTAGGGCACACCAGCGTCGCGTCTTCGGTGTCCACGACCAGCATGTCGACTACCCCGAGCGCGGCGACGAGGCGTCCTGTCGAATACACCACCGAATCGCGGCTGTCGACCTCGACCGCCCTGCCGGCCAGCACGTTGCCTCGCTCGTCCGCCTCCGAGACGCGCTCCAGGGCCAGCAGCGAGCCGACGTCGTCCCATCGAAGCTCCGACGGGATCGTCGCGACCTTGTCGGAACGCTCCATGAGTGCTTTGTCGATCGCCGCGGAAGGAGCCTCCGCGAACGCCTCGCGCGCAGCACCGGTCGTCCAGTCCTCCGGGGGCAGCTCCGCGACCGCACGGGCGGCCGCCACGATCTCGCGACCCTCCGTTCCTGCCGACTCGAGCTCCTGCAGCAGTGTCTCCGCGCCGAAGACGAAGATCCCCGCGTTCCAAAGGTACTCACCACTCGCCACGAAGGCCTCGGCCGTCTCCCGGTCCGGCTTCTCCACGAAGCGCTCGGCCACGTGCGGAGAGGCGCTCCCCACGCCGAGACCCTCCAGGGGTGCACCGATCTTGATGTAGCCGTATCCGATCTCCGCGCGGTCCGGGCGGATCCCGATCGTGACCAGACGACCGTCCGCCGCGAGACGCGCCCCCGCACTCACCGCGTCGGCCCAGACGTCCCCTGCCTCGAGCAGATGGTCGGAAGGGAGCACGATCATCAGCGCCTCGGGATCGCGCCGAACGAGCTCCGCCGCCGCCAGAGCGATCGCGGGGGCGGTGTTCCTCCCCGACGGTTCCACGAGGACGCGCACGGCCGGAAGGTCCAAGTCGTCGCATGACGCGAGGTGACTCCGGAGCTCCCCCGCGATCTGCTCTCCCGTCACGATCTCCAGCCCTCCGGTCTCGCCGTCGATGAAGGGTCCGATCCGCCGGAGCGCCTGGACGACGAGTGAGTCGCGCCCGAACAGGGACAGGAGCTGCTTCGGTCTCAGTTCGCGCGAGAGCGGCCAGAAGCGCTGCCCGCTCCCGCCGGCGAGCACGACGGCGTTGAGGTGTGGGATGGCCCGCTTCTCCATCTCACCGCTCCAGGTAGATCAGCACGCCGTCGGCGATGCCGTCGGCGACCCTCTGCTGGTACTCGGGGGTGTTGAGGAGGCGATCCTCCTCGGGATTGGACATGAACCCGCTCTCGACCAGGATCGCCGGCACGCGCGCCCAGTTGAAGCCCGTGATGTCGCTCCTGGGGACCGTACCCCGTGATGCCGCGCCCGTCTTGGCGGCGAGCGCGGTCTGGACGTCCTCTGCCGCCGCCTTGCTGCGCTCCTCGATGGGCTGCACCCACGTGTTGCCCGCCGCGTACAACGTCGAACAGCCGCTGACCGACGCGTCGTTCGAGCCGTCAGCGTGCATGCGTACGAAGAGGTCAGCGCCGGCCTGGTTCGCCACTTCGGCGCGCTCCGCATTCGAGATATCCACATCGTTCGCGGTCCGCGTCATGACCACGTCCACGCCGCGCGCCTCGAGCGCCTCCTTGAGCTTCAGCGAGACCTCGAGCATGGTCTGGTACTCGGGCATCCCTGTCGTCTTCCCCGTCGTCCCGCCTCTGACCTTCTCCTTGGTCTCACTGGACCCGGGACCGATGGGCTCGGGATCGAGGTTCGCCTGCGCTTGATGCCCAGGGTCAATGCAGACGACGTAGCGGCTGCCCGCCGCTTCCGTCACCGCAGCTGCCGCGGCGTACACGACCTCGACCTCGGTGCCGTGCTCGGAGATCGAACCTCCCGGGGGATCCATCGAGATGACAGTGCCCGGCGCTTCGCCGCCGCCGGACTCGACCTCGACGAGCAGTGGCGCGAACCCCGCGATGGACAGCACCATCTCCGCTTCGCCGACGTTCCTGCCGACGAGATCGGGTATCTCTGCGGACTGCGTGCGTGTGGCCTCTGCGGACGTCACCGTCTCCTCGATGGAGACGTCGGTCTCCTCCTCGAAGACCTCCTTGGCGTCGGTCTCGTCCCTCACGACGTCGTCGTCGGCCCCGGAACCGGCGACAGCCAGTCCGATGCCGACGAGGATGGCGAGGATCGCGACAGCCGCCGCGGTGACAACCAGCGCTCGCCAACCAGTCCGTGCGCCGCGTCTGCGCTGGGTACGGGACCTGTCCATAGCGAAACGAGTCTAGCACAGGGCATGCCGTCGGAGAGGGAGCAGCGATGGTGGGCCCGGCAGGATTCGAACCTGCAACCCAGGGATTATGAGTCCCCTGCGCTACCATTGCGCCACGGGCCCACGCCCGCGCCGCCCGCCAGTGTACACCAGTTGCCTCGCCCGCCACGCGTCTCGTATACTGCTCAGGCCGTCCGGGGCCGCGGCGCGAGCCGTCCCCGGGCCCGGGATTCCTCGGTAGCTCAACGGCAGAGCATCCGGCTGTTAACCGGAGGGTTGCTGGTTCGAATCCAGCCCGGGGAGCCAACACATCCTCACACCCGTCGTCCGCACCGGGCGGCGGGTGTTCTCTACAGACCGTCCGCGAACGCCTGGACCGCCGCTGCGAACTCGTCCGGGCACTCCTCCTGCGGGATGTGCCCGCACTTCTCGATCTCCACGTACGTGGCGTCCGGCAGCGCGCTGCCCAGCTCCCGCAGCTCCTCGCTGCCCACCACCCGGTCGTCGTCACCCGCGATGATGAGCACGGGGACGTCGAGCGCCTGGGCACGCCCTGCGAGCCCGTAGGTGAAGGGTGCCGCAGAGTGCTCCCACATCCCGACTCCCCAGTACTCCACCTGGGTGCCGTCGACGTATGTGGCCACTCTCTCCTCGGGGATCGCAGAGGGATCGTGCCACGCGCGCTCGAGCGCGCGCTCTCCCATGAGCGCCGCCCCCCAATCCATGAGGTGCGGACCGAGTCGCCGCATCTGAGGAGTCGACATCACGGGCTTCAGCCACGAGGGCGCGCCCTTCCCATCGAGCTCCGGAGCGACGAGGACGACCCCCTCGACGCGCTCCGGGTGTTTCTCCGCCACGAGCAGGGCCACCGCAGCACCCTGTGAGTGCCCGACGAGCACGGTCTTCGCGATCCCGAGGTCATCCATGAGGGCGACCACCTCGTCCGCGTGCGCGTCGATCGAGTACGGGGTGTCCCCCTCCCACTCGCCGGGCAGCGGTCGCGACGTGAGACCGAACCCGGTGCGGTCGAGCGCGACCGCCCGGCGCGTCTGGGAGAGCGCAGGGGTCGCGTGGCGCCAAGAGCCCGTCTCTGAACCGTACCCGTGGATGAGCATCAGTGCCGGCTCCCCGGCGCCGGAGTCCTCGTAGTGGACCCTGACCCCGTCGAGCTCGACGAACAGGCTCGACTCGTCGGCCAGATCCTCCACGGTGACGGCGTCGGGCGCGGGTCCCTTCGGGAGAAGGAACGGCGCCACAGCGCAGACGAGCAGGATGCCGACGACCCCCGCGATGATGAGGCGGCGGCGCACGGCCACGCTACTCGAGGTAGTCCTTGAGCTTCCCGGACCTGGTGGGGTGACGGAGCTTGGAGAGCGTCTTCGACTCGATCTGCCGGATACGCTCGCGCGTGACGCCGAACTCGCGGCCGACCTCCTCCAGCGTACGAGGATGCCCGTCGAGCAGACCGAATCTGAGCTCGATCACGCGACGCTCCCGCTCCGAGAGGCCCTCGAGCACCTTCGCGAGTTGCTCCTGCAGCATCGAGAACGAGGCGGCCTCCGGAGGCACGACGGCCTCGCCGTCCTCGATGAAGTCGCCGAGCTGGGAGTCCTCCTCTTCGCCGATCGGCGTCTCGAGCGACACCGGCTCCTGCGAGATCTTCAGGATCTCCCGCACGCGGTCGGCCGTCATCTCCATCTGCTCGCCGATCTCCTCTGGAGTCGGTTCGCGACCCAGGTTCTGGAGGAGCTGGCGCTGCACGCGGATGAGCTTGTTGATGGTCTCCACCATGTGCACCGGTATCCGGATCGTGCGCGCCTGGTCCGCGATAGCGCGGGTGATGGCCTGCCGGATCCACCACGTCGCGTACGTCGAGAACTTGTAACCCTTCGTGTAGTCGAACTTCTCCACAGCCCGGATGAGACCGAGGTTGCCCTCCTGGATGAGGTCGAGGAAGAGCATCCCCCGTCCGACGTACCGCTTAGCGATCGACACCACGAGCCTGAGGTTCGCCTCAACGAGCTTCTTCTTCGCGTTGAGGCCCGTCGTCTCGATCCGCTGGAGGCGCCTGCGCGGCGCCGGGTCGAGCTCCACGCCTCGCTGACGCGCCTCGTCGAGCTTGAGCGCCGCCTCCTGGCCGGCCTCGATCTTCATCGCGAGGTCGACCTCCTGGCGTGCATTGAGAAGCGGGACCTTGCCGATCTCCTTCAGGTACATACGAACGGGATCGCTCGTGAGGGGCTGTGCCGTGGTCGTGGCGGCACTCTTCCGGCGAGCCGGCTTCTTGGCGGTCTTGCCGGACTTCGCGGGTGCCTTGGAGTCCTCCTTCGAGTCCCCCGCGTCCTTCGATGCCTTCACGGCCTTCGCAGCCGCTTCCTTCTCGTCCGCGATGATCCGCTCGACCTCCGCCTCCGTCACGTCCGCATCCTCGACGACCTCGATACCGGACTTCTCGAAGTGCGCGTAGATCGACTCGACCTGCCCCTCGGACAGGTCGATGTCGCCGAGCGCTCCCTGGATCTCCTCGCCGGTGAGGTTGCCCTTCGACTCGCCCATCTTGACGAGGGTCTTCACCTCGGCGAGCTCCAGCTCCGGCGCGACCTTCTTCTTCTTCTTCTTCGCGGCGGAGCCGCCCTTCTTGTTCGTCCTCGTCGCCACCTGTCAGCTAGCCTCCGTGTCGCCGCCATCGCGTGCAGCGTCCCGCAGCGCCGTCAGCTCGCGCTGGAGCTTCGCTGCGCGCCGGAACACTTCGTCGTACTCGGCCTTGTCCTCGGCCGGATCCAGTCTGTCCATGCTGCTGCGTAGTGTCGTTATTTGACGCCGTACGTCGAATTCCTTGAGACGTAGGGATAATTCCCGAA
>JAUVQN010000045.1 GCA_030598125.1 Coriobacteriia bacterium
CATCCCCTCGGGGATGACGCCCACCCTCAAATCCACGCGCCCGCTGCGGTCCACGGGCGTCGCTTGCCACTCGAGGACCTCCGCCGCGCGGGCCGCCGCTCGCATCCCAGCCTCGTCGCCGTCGAAGAGGTAGACGACCCGCGTGCCGAATCTCGCGAGCGTCCGTACGTGCCGCGCCGTGAGCGCCGTGCCGAGTGTCGCGACCGCGCTGCCGATGCCGGCCTCGTGGAGCGCGATGACATCGGTGTAGCCCTCCACCACGACGGCCCCGGACCGCACGATCTCGTTCTTCGCACGGTCGAGCGCGTAGAGCATGGACGCCTTGTGGAACACCGGCGTCTCCTGCGAGTTCAGGTACTTGGGATTGCCTTTGTCGATCACCCTGCCGCCGAAGGCGACCGTCCTGCCCGTCAGGTCGGCGATCGGGAACATCACCCGGTCGAAGAAGCGGTCCTTCAGGCGCCCACCCTCGTCCACGAGAGCGAGGTTCGCCTTCACCAGCGTGTCCCTCGTCAGCCCTCGCCGCTCCAGCGCCCGGACGAGCGTGTCCCGGCCGTAGGGCGCGTACCCGAGCCGGAACCGCTTCGCCACCTCGCTGCCGAATCCGCGACTCTTGAGGTAGTTCCTCGCCTTCTGCGCCCCGGCGTCCGGAGACTGCGTGAGCTGGTGGTGGTAGAAGTCGGCCGCCGCCTCGCACGCCTCGATGAGCCGCTCCCGCTCGCCGGGCTCGAGACCGCCGCCCTCCTCGTGGATCTCCACGTTCGCACGGTCGGCGAGCACGCGGACCGCGTCCGGGAATCCCAGGTTCTCCTGACGCATCAGGAATCCGAACGCGTCCCCCCCGGCACCGCATCCGAAGCAGTGCCAGAGCCCGGTACCCGGATCGACTTTGAAAGACGGCGTTCTCTCGTTGTGGAAGGGGCAGCGTCCCCAGAACACACGGCCCTTCTCCCTGAGCACGACCGTGTCGCGCACGAGCTCCACGACGTCCGTGGCCTCACGCACCTTCTCTATGTCCGTATCGGGGATGCGTCCCATTCCGGGCGGTCTTCCCTCCGCTGCCGATGCGCGTGGACTCGCCGCCACAGGATAGCAGCAGGCCCGACCGCTCGAGGCCGGGCCTGCGTCACGTCGGTCCTAGGTTCTTCTACCCAGTCGGCCTCACGCCCACGGGACGGAGACGAAGAGCGGGATGAACACGAGGCTCACGATCGTCATGAGCTTGATGAGGATGTTCATCGAGGGGCCGGACGTGTCCTTGTAGGGATCGCCCACGGTGTCGCCGACGACGGCCGCCTTGTGGGCGTCCGAGCCCTTCCCGCCGTACGCGCCGCCCTCGATGTACTTCTTCGCATTGTCCCACGCGCCGCCGGCGTTCGCCATGTTGATGGCGAGCAGGAAGCCCGTCACGAGGGCTCCCGCAAGCAGACCGCCGAGCATGTCCACGTCCCAGAGGCCCACGAGGATCGGCACGAGCACGGCGATCACGCCGGGAACGACCATCTCCCTCAGCGCACCCTTCGTGGAGATGTCCACGCAGGCCGCGTAGTCGGGACGGGTCTCACCCTCCATGATGCCGGGGATCTCCTTGAACTGGCGGCGGACCTCGCCGATCATCGCGAACGCCGCGCGGCCGACGGCTCCCATGGTGAGCGCGCCGAACAGGAACGGCAGCATGCCGCCGATGAAGAGCCCGACGAGCACGTTCGGCTCGTTCAGCGCCAGGTTCATCTCCACTCCCTGTGTGACGAGCTGTGTGCGGAACGCGCTGAAGAGCGCCAGCGCCGTGAGGCCGGCGGAGCCGATCGCGAAGCCCTTCGCGATCGCCGCGGTCGTGTTGCCCACCGAGTCCAGGCTGTCGGTGATCTTGCGGATCTGCGGACCCATCCCGGCCATCTCCGCGATGCCGCCCGCGTTGTCCGCCACCGGCCCGTACGCGTCGATGCCGACGGTGATGGCGGTGATGGAGAGCATCCCGATCGCCGACAGGGAGATCCCGTAGATGCCGGACAGCACGGAGATCTCGGGCGCCGCTTGCGTGCCACAGTAGTAGGACGCGAGTATCGCCAGGCAGATCACGACGATCGGCCCGACGGTCGACTGCATACCCGTGGTCAGGCCGGCGATGATGTTCGTCGCCGCCCCCGTCTCCGACGCCTCGGCGATCTGGCGCACCGGCTTGTAGTGGTCGGACGTGTAGTACTCGGTGATCTTGCCGATCGCGATACCGGCGACGAGTCCGGCCACGACGGCACCGAAGTACCAGAGCGCGTCCACGCCACCCTGGTTGCCCCAGTGCCAGAACACCAGAGCCATCACGCAGACCTCGAGGAACGCCGCCAGGTACGTTCCCCTGTTGAGCGCCGAGTGGAGGTTCGTGCCCTCCTTCGCACGGACAGCGAAGCCGCCGATGATGGACGCTATGATGCCCGCGCCCGCGAGTACCAGCGGGATCGACGCCCCGAAGATGAAGTCGATGGAGTCGGTCCCGCCCGTCAGGCTCCAGATGGAGACGGCCAGGATGATGGGGGCGAGGATCGAGCCCACGTACGACTCGAACAGGTCCGCGCCCATCCCGGCGACGTCGCCGACGTTGTCGCCCACGTTGTCCGCGATGACGGCGGGGTTGCGCGGGTCGTCCTCGGGGATCCCAGCCTCGAGCTTGCCCACGAGGTCGGCGCCCACGTCGGCGGCCTTGGTGTAGATGCCGCCACCCACGCGCGCGAAGAGCGCGATCGAGCTCGCCCCGAGCGCGAATCCGGTGACGATCTCGACACCGAGCTGCGGGTCGTCGCTCCCCAGGATGAGGAAGATGACCCACGTGCCGATACCGATCAGCCCGAGGGAGGCGACGGTGAGCCCCATCGTGAGGCCCGAGCGGAACGCCACGGTGAGAGCCTGCGCCACACCATGGGTCGCGGCCTGCGCGGTGCGGGTGTTCGCCCTCGTGGCCACATGCATGCCGATGAAGCCCGCGAGCGCGGATAGGATGGCGCCCGTGAGGAACGCCACGGCCGTCGGCCAACCCATCGGGCTCACGCCGAGCACCACGAAGAGCACCGCGACGAAGACCGCGAGCATCCGGTACTCGCGCGTCAGGAACGCGAGGGCGCCTTCCTGCGTCGCCTTCGAGATGTCCTGCATCTTCTCGGTGCCCGGATCCTGCCTCAAGACCCAGGCTCCGAGTGCGAACGCTACGATGAGCCCGAGCACGGCGCCGACGGGCGCGAGCCAAGCGATCCCTTGCATCACGTCAGCGACTTCCATCTGGTCTCCTTCCGGGGGCGATGCATCCTGGCGCATGATAGCCGAGCGCCCACTCGCAGGCAACACGGCAGGCGGTGGAAGGACCGGACGTCTTCGCAGGCAGACGGGGGTATCGTCGCACCGCTCAGAGCATCCACTTCCGCGGTAGGAAGAGCTGCTCGTAGGTCCTCAAGGCGAAGCGGTCCGTCATACCGGCGATGTAGTCGGTCACGAGCCTCGGCAGAGGGTCCTCCCCGCGTGCCTCGGGAGGCGGCGGCATGGCTTCGGGATGCTCCATGTAGTGCTCGAAGAGCCGACGCACCAGGGTGTACGCCTTGGGCTCCTCCACCTTGGCGTCGGAGCTCAGGTACACGTTGTCGAAGAGGAACCGTCTGAGCTCCATCATGGCGGCCCAGACATCGTCCGACATGCGGATCGAATCCGAGTCGATGGACGCGCGGACCATGTCCTGCACCATGGTCGTGATGCGGGTCCCATGATGGCGGCCGAGCACCTCCTTGGGCCCGGAAGGAAGATCTTCCTCGGTCAGCACGCCGCCGCGTATCGCGTCGTCGATGTCGTGGTTCACGTACGCGATCCTGTCAGCGATACCGGTCACTTGCCCCTCGAGCGTCTCGGGACGCGCGTCGCCCGTGTGCCTGGCGATGCCGTCGCGCACCTCCCACGTGCGGTTCAAGCCCTTGCCCTCGTATTCGAGCGCTTCGACGACGCGGAGGGACTGCAGGTTGTGACAGAAGGGGTGCTCGACGTCCGCGAACTCCGGATACTCCACGGCCAGCTCGCGGAGCGCGTCTTCGAGCGCGTCCTCTCCTATGTGACCGAAGGGTGTGTGCCCCAGGTCGTGCCCGAGCGCGATGGCCTCCGCGAGGTCCTCGTTGAGCCTGAGCGTCCTCGCAACGGAGCGCGCGATCTGCGCGACCTCGAGTGTGTGGGTGAGCCTCGTCCGGTAGTGGTCACCCTCCGGCGCGAGGAACACCTGCGTCTTGTGAGAGAGCCTCCTGAACGCCTTGCAGTGTATGACGCGATCGCGATCGCGCTGGAAGTCGGTCCGCAGCGGATCGGGATCGATCGCGAGCTCGCGTCCGCGGGTCTCGTCCGAGAACGTCGCGCGTGGCGACAGGCGATCGTGCTCCTCCGCCTCCGCGGCCTCCCGCGTCAGGACGTCCACCCGGCCGCCCCCCGCTCCGCTACTCCGAGAGCGCGGCCTGAGCCGCCGCCAGGCGAGCCAGCGGGATGCGGTACGGCGAGCACGACACGTAGTCGAGCCCGATCTCGCCGAACACGTGCACGCTCTCCGGATCGCCGCCATGCTCGCCGCAGACGCCGAGCGTGAGCGCAGGGTTCACCGAGCGGCCTCGCTCGCACCCCATCGCCACCAGTTGTGCTACGCCCGCATCCACCGTCTCGAACGGATTCCGCGGCAGGATCTTCCGCTCGAGGTAGCGTGGCAAGAACTTCCCCTCGATGTCGTCGCGACTGAAGCCGAACGCCGTCTGTGTCAGATCGTTCGTGCCGAAGCTGAAGAAGTCGGCGACCGCCCCGATCTCGTCGGCGGTCATAGCCGCCCGCGGCAGCTCGATCATCGTGCCGATGGGGATCTCGATCTCACAGCCCTCGGCCGCGAGGACGTCGGCCACGACCGTCTCGGTCTCCGCTCTGAGCGTCTCGAGTTCCGCGACCACGCTCACGAGCGGGATCATGATCTCCGGCTTCGGGTCGGCCCCCTCCGCTATGAGGCGGCACGTGGCCTCCGCTATGGCGCGTACCTGGAGCGCGTAGATCTCAGGATGCATGATCCCCAGCCTGCAGCCTCTGAGGCCGAGCATCGGGTTGGCCTCCGCCATGTCGTCGATCCGCGCGAGCAGGGCGCGCTTGTCCGCGATCGTCGCCGCGTCGCCACCCGCGCACTCGAGCCGGACGATCTCGACCTCGAGCGCTCGCGGATCGTCCAGGAACTCATGGAGCGGCGGATCCAGCAATCGCACGGTGACGGGAAGGCCGTCCATCGCGCGAAAGATGCCCACGAAATCGTCGCGTTGGACCTCGAGCAGGCGCGCGAGCGCAGCGTCCCGCTCCTCTTCCGTATCCGCCAGGATCATGTCCTGGACGATCTGCTTGCGGTCCCCGAGGAACATGTGCTCCGTGCGGCACAGACCGATGCCGGCAGCACCGAGCTCGCGGGCGCGCAAGGCGTCCTCCGGGGTGTCGGCGTTCGCGCGCACGCCGAGTCGACGGCTCTCGTCCGCCCACTCGAGGATCCTCGAGAACTCCTCGGAGGGTTTCGGCGGCACGAGCTTCACGGCGCCGAGGATCACGTCGCCGGTGCTCCCGTCGAGCGAGATCACGTCCCCCTCGTGGATCTCGACGTCGCCGATTCGCGCGACCTTGTTCACCTGGTCGATCTTGATGGCCTCCGCTCCGGCGACGCACGGCTTGCCCATGCCCCTGGCGACGACGGCCGCATGTGACGTCTTGCCGCCGTGCGAGGTCAGGATCCCCTTCGAGGCCACCATCCCGTGGAGGTCGTCGGGGGTCGTCTCCCATCGCACGAGCACGACGTCGCGGCCGTGCGCCTCCGCGGTCACCGCATCGTCCGCGCTGAAGACCGCGGCGCCCACGGCCGCGCCGGGGCTCGCATTCAGACCCCTCGTCAGCGCCTCGTAGTCGGCCGTCGGGTCGAACTGCGGATGCAGCAGCTGATCGAGCTGCTCGGGATCGATCCGACAGACGGCCTCTTCGCGGTCGATGAGGCCCTCGTCCACCATGTCCGCCGCGATCTTCAGCGCCGCACGGGCGGTGCGCTTGCCCGTCCGCGTCTGCAGCATCCACAACTTCTCCCGCTCGATCGTGAACTCGATGTCGCACATCGCCGTGGAGTGCTCCTCGAGCAGATCCATGACGTCGTCGAGCTCAGCGCCGGCCCCGGGCAGGACGCCGACGAGCTCGTCGATGGGCTGGGTCACCCGTATCCCGGCGACGACGTCCTCACCCGGCGCATTGACGAGGAAGTCACCGTAGTGCTCCTTGGCGCCCGTCGCCGGGTCGCGCGTGAACGCGACGCCCGTCGCGCTCGAGTCGCCCTTGTTCCCGAAGACCATCGCCTGCACGTTGACGGCGGTGCCGAGCGTGTCCGGTATCCGGTACAGGGCGCGGTAGTCCCGCGCGCTCTTCTTGTTCCACGACCCGAAGACCGCCTCGATGGCGAGCCTCAGCTGGACGTCGTGGTCCTGCGGGAAGCCGACCCTGCCATCCGAGGCGAGGACGGGGAACGTCTCGGCTGAGACCTCTGCCGCGACGATGTCCTTGAACTGCCCGACGAGTTCCTTCAGGTCGTCCGCCGTGAGGTCCGTGTCCGCGTCCACACCGCGCGTCTGCTTCATCGCAGTGATCGCGTTCTCGAAGCGGTCTTTGTCCACGCCGAGCACGACGCCGGAGAACATCTGGATGAACCGGCGATACGAGTCGTACGCGAAGCGCTCGTCGCCGGTCTGGCGAGCGAGCCCCTCGACGGCGATGTCGGACAGCCCGAGGTTCAGCACGGTGTCCATCATCCCCGGCATCGAGACCGGGCCTCCCGAGCGCACCGACACGAGCAGTGGATCGACCGAGTCGCCGAGTCGCTTGCCCATGGCCTTCTCGAACTCCGCCCTGTGCTGGGCGACCTCCTCCTCGAGACCCTCGGGGAACCGCTCCTCGTTCTCGATGTACTCGATGCACGTCTGGCAGGTGATCGTGAAGCCCCCCGGCACGGGGAGCCCGAGCCTCGTCATCTCAGCCAGGTTCGCGCCCTTCCCACCGAGGACGTCTCTCATCGAAGCGTCCCCTTCGGAGAAGTCGTACACGCGCTTGACCGCCGCCAATCGACTCTCCCCCTCCACAGTACCGTCTCGCCGGGCCTCAATCCTATCAGAGCGCCGGGGCCCCGCTCGAAGCACGCAGACCCCCTGCGAGCGTGCGGCTACTGCTCCGCGTCCAGCTCGCGGATGATCTCCTGTGCCGCCTCCTCGATCGCACGATCCCCGGTCCACACGAGCGTGCAGCCGATGCGGCGCATGACGCGCCTCGCCGCCGTCAGGTCCCGCTCCACGGCGTCGCGGCTCGCGTACGAGCCGCCGAAGGAGCCCATCTCGGCGGCCCGCTTCGCACGTATCTTCACGAGCAGGTCCGGCTCTGTCATGAGACCGAACACCTTGCGTCGCTCCACGTCGAACAGCTCGGGCGGCGGTTCCACGTCGGCCATAAGCGGCATGTTCGCCACCGCGTGACCGCGGAACGCGAGGTACATCGAGAGCGGTGTCTTCGACGTCCTCGACGCCCCTATCAGCACCACGTCGGCGTGCGTGAGCTCCTCAGGGTGTTTCCCGTCGTCGTGGCGGAACGCGAACTCGAGCGCCTCGAACCACTGCAGCGTGCCGCGCCCGGTCCTCAGCGTGCCGCCGGAGCGCCACAACGGCTCCCGGCCCGAGATCTCCGAGAGGAGACCGACGGTCGCTCCCATGACGTCCACCGCCTGCACGACCCCCGTCTCGACGAGCCGGTCCATCTCCGCCCTCAGGTCCGGGTTCGCGAGCGTGTAGACGACGGCGCACGGCGCGTCTCGGCATCTCGTGTACGCCCAGTCCTGCAGCTGGCGCACCGACGACATCCGGGGGGCGCGGGTCACCTTGAACTCGCCGTCGCCGAACTGGGTGAGGGCCGCGCGGGATACCTGCTCAGCGGTCTCGCCGAGCGAGTCGGAGACGACGTACAGCCGGTGCGGTGCCGTCTGATCCATCGCCTCAGTCCGCGAGCGCGCTGAAGTCGGCGTACTGCGAGAAGAGCGCCACGAACCGGTTCAGAAGCTTGAGGCGGTTCTCCTTGAGCGTCTCGTCCTCGTCCATCACGAGGACCTCTTCGAAGAACACGTCGATGGGGGCGCGCAGTCCCCCCAGGAGCTCGAGCACGCGAGGGTAGTCGGCCGCGGCCATCGCGTCGGCCACCTCGGTCTCGGCCGATCCCATGGCCTCCAGCAGGGCACGCTCCTCGTCGCCCATGAGCGAGGCGTCCGTCTCGACGCCGAGCTCTGGCTTGCTCAGATTCTTCGCCCTCGTGAACGCCACCGAGAGATCCGCGATCGCCTTGCGGCGGCGGACGGCCGTGAGCGCTTCAGCGCGACGCACCGCGTCGGCCGGATCGTCTCCGGACGAGGCGAGGATCGCCTCCACGGTGTCGTAGGCGTGGCCGCGGTCCTTGAGCACCGTCTCCATCCGGCCGAGCACGAATCCCTTGACCGCGCGCCCGACGTCCTGCTTCTGAAGACCTTCGACGACACCCTCGTATCCCTCGAGCGCCGCGGCTATGGCGTCGTCGAGCGCCACGCGCAAATCGCGCTCGATGATGATGCGGAGTATGCCCAGTGCGCTCCGCCTCAGCGCATAGGGATCCGCGGAGCCGGTGGGAGCCATCCCGATGGCGAAGATGCCGACGATCGAATCGAGCTTGTCCGCGATGGACACCACGGCCCCCGCCTCGGACACGGGGATCTCGTCGCCCGCATGGCGCGGAAGGTAGTGCTCCTCGATGGCTCCGGCGACCTGCCGAGCCTCCCCGGCCGCGAGCGCGTAGTGCCGGCCCATCACGCCCTGGAGCGTCGGGAACTCGACCACCATGCTCGTGACCAGGTCCGCCTTGCACAGATGTGCGGCACGTTCCGACCACGCGGCCACGTCCGGGCCCGCACCCATCTGGCTACATAGGTCACCAGCCAACGTCTCGATGCGCTCGACCCGGGCGGCGACGGTGCCGAGCCGCTCCTGGAAGACGATGTCCTCTAGCATCGGCACGAACTCCTCGAGCGGACGCGCGGTGTCCTCCCGGTAGAAGAAGGCGGCGTCGGCGAGACGCGCGCGAAGCACGCGTTCGTGACCGGCCACGATCTCGGCGGTGTGCGCGGGGTCGCCGTTGTGGACGACCACGAACGCGGCCACGAGGTTCGCGTCGGCGTCCTGCACCGGAAAGTAGCGCTGGTGCGACTCCATCGCGGTCTCGAGCACGTCTCTCGGGACCTCGAGGAACTCCTCGTCGAAGCGGCCCATCGCCACGGACGGCCACTCCACCAGGTTCACGACCTCCCGGAACGTCTTGTCGTGCACGACGACCTCGGCGTCCTCGTCGTCGTTGCACGCCTGGATGCCCGTCTTGATCAGCTCGGCGCGCTGCACCGGCTCGACCACGACCTTGCCCGCG
>JAUVQN010000035.1 GCA_030598125.1 Coriobacteriia bacterium
ACCGGGTGACCGGTCGGCCCACGCTGTCCCCCGCGACGGCGTTCGACGTGCTCGACGGACGAGCAGGAGCGCCGATGTCGGCGTTCCTGCGGGCGGGCGACATCACCGTGGCCTCCGCCTCGCCCGAGCGCTTCGTAGGGATCGAGCGGGGTGACGACGGTGCGCGAACGGTGGAGATATGGCCGATCAAGGGCACACGCCCGCGCTCCGACGACCCGGTCCGGGACCGGCGTCTCGCCCGCGAGCTTCTCGCGGACGAGAAGGAACGCGCCGAGCACTTGATGATCGTGGATATGGAGCGCAACGACCTCGGCCGGGTCTGCTCGGCCGGCTCCGTGCGGGTCGACCCGCTGATGGAGGTCTTCCCCACGCCCTACTGTCACCAGATGGTCTCGAAGGTCCGGGGGGAGCTCGGAGCCGGGATGTCGCTCGCGGACGTACTCGGCGCCGCGTTCCCGTGCGGCTCGGTCACCGGGGCGCCAAAGCTCGCAGCGATGCGCTTCCTCGGAGAGCTCGAGCGCTCGCCCCGGGGGACGTACTGCGGGGCGCTCGCGGTCGCCGTCCCGGGTCGCTTCGACTCATCCGTGCTCATCCGGACGCTGGAGTACGACGGCGAGCTCGTGCGATGGGGTACGGGATGCGGCGTCACCTTCGACTCGGACCCCGCTTCGGAGTGGCGCGAATCAGTGCTCAAGACGTGGCCGGCACTCGGGGATTGAGGAGGGGCCCCGAGCGCCGGCGCCTATACGTCTCACGACCCCACATCCGAGGTATCGTCGCGCGCGGGCAGGGCCTTGACTTCGCGCGCGCAGCACGTCGGGGCGATGCGCTGGCGTGACGGACTCTCCCGACCACAGATGGGGTACCCTTCCACCTGAGCCATACGGCACGCAGAAGGAGCTGAGGGACATGGCCGAGTCCGCACAGGGCACGCCGGCGGATGCCGCGCAGGGAGGCACCGGACAGGGCGGGACCGGGACCGAGCCGGGCGCCAAGAAGAACACGTGGGTGTGGTGGGCCGTCGCCGCGTTCGCCCTGATCGCCGCGGTCCTCGGCTACTTCCTGCTCACGAGCGGTGAGGCCGTGACCGTGCCCGAGGTCGTGGGCATGAGCGAGGACGAGGCGACGACCACGCTCGAAGAGGCCGGACTGGCGGTCGGGAGCGTGACCACGACACCGAGCGCGGACGTGCCCGTGGGCGTGGTGGTGGAGCAGGATCCCGCTGCGGACGCCGAAGCGACCGAAGGCGACGCGGTCGATCTCACCGTGGCCGGTGAGGAAGGAGCCGTCGCACCGGCGATCCCCAACGTGGTCGGCGAGACCGAGGCGGACGCCATCAGCGCCATAGAGGCGGTGGGCTTCACGGCGAGATCGTTCTACGAGTGGTCGACCGACGTGCCCCAGGGCGTCGTCGGCGAGCAGCTGCCCGACCCCGGGACCGTCGCCGAGCCGGGCACCAGTGTCGGGATCTCGGTGTCGAAGGGACCGGAGCCTGTCGAGCCGGCCGCGCCCGAGACGCCGGAGCAGCCCGCGGGCGAGACCGTCGACGTGCCGGACGTGACGGGTCAGGCGGGCGATTCTGCAGTATCGACGCTGAACGGCGCGGGCCTCCTCGCGCAGACGTTCGACATGTACGACGACTCGGTCGCGGAGGGAAGCGTCGTCTCGCAGTACCCGGAGGCGGGGACGAAGGTCCTCAAGGGGAGCTCGGTGGCGATCGTCGTCTCGCTCGGCGAAGAGCCCTCGAGCGACCCCGACGTCGTGGAGATCCCCGATGTCGTCGGCATGCTAGCCGACGAGGCCGAGCCGGCACTCGGGTCCGCCGGCCTCGGCGTGATCCCGCTCGAGTTCCCGGACGACGCGGCTCCCGAAGGCCAGGTCATCGGGCAGATCCCCGAGGCCGGAGCGCATGTCTCGGCCGACTCGTACGTCGCGATCGTCGTGTCGTCGGGTCCGGCGGCAGCGACGGCCGGCGGGGAGTAGCCGAAGACGACGGTCTGCGATGCGGCACACGACCGCGGCTCCCCGACGGAGGGCCGCTATGAGATCGGTGATCCCACCATCGTCTGTCGCGGTACGTCCAATGACGGTTCTTCCAGCGTCACACGCATCACGTCGATCGTCCCCGCCAGGAAGCCCGCGCGACACGACGCGAGATAATAGCGCCACATCCTCTCGAAGCGCTCGTCGAAACCGAGTTCCGTCACGCGTGGGAGCACCTCGTCGAAGCGATGCAGCCAGTCCGCGAGTGTCGTCGCGTAGCTTCTCCCGAAGAAGTCCGGTTCGCCGACCGCGAGCCCTTCCCTGCCGGCCGCCTCACGGAAGGCCGCGGGGCTGGGCAGCATACCGCCGGGGAAGATGTACTTCTGGATGAAGTCCGTGTTCCTGCGATAGCGTTCGAAGCGCTCGTCGGCGACCGTGATGACCTGCATCGCCGCGCGGTGACCCGGCTTCAGCGCACTGCGCACCGTCTGGAAGAACGCGGGCCAGAACCGCTCGCCGACCGCCTCGAACATCTCGATCGAGGCCACGGCGTCGTAGCGCTCGTCCACGTCGCGGTAGTCTTGGATCCGGATGTCCACGAGATCGTCCATGCCCGCCTCAGCCACACGCTCCCGCGCCCACTCCGTCTGCTCTTTCGAGAGGCTGATGCCGGTCACCCTGCAGCCGGCCTCGCGCGCTGCGTGCATCGCGAAGCCGCCCCACCCGCACCCGATCTCGAGCAAGTGCTGTCCTCGCCGAAGGTCCAGCAGCTCGAGCAGGCGGTCCCACTTGCGGACCTGTGCGTCGCACAGGTCCTCCGCGTCGTCCTCGAAGACCGCACAGGAGTACGTCATCGTGTCGTCGAGCCACAGACTGTAGAAGTCGTTGCCGAGGTCGTAGTGGTAATGGACGTTCTTCCGTGCACCCTCGAGCGTGTTCGGTCTCATCGCGTGCACGGCCCGCTGCAGCGGCTGTAGCGGCTCCGGCACGATCCTCTTCCCGCTCAGCGCCTGGATGTTGTATGCGGCGAACTCCAGGAACCGCTCGAGGTCGAGCGTATCCCAGTCGCCGGCTATGTATCCCTCGATGAGGCCGGTCGGCCCGCCCCCGGCGAGCCGTCGGTACGTGCGCGTGCGTGCGACCTCCACGACCGCTTCGGGGTCTCGGCCCTCGCCCTCGAAACGGAGCACCCGGCCGTCGGGTGTCCTGAGCTCGAGCGCCCCGTACGACACGTACCTGTCGAGCACGGCTCGCAGCGCTATCTCCGAAGGGCCGATCACCGCATGGTCTCCTACGCCGTGGGTTCGGCTGTGTGATAGAAACCTACCCGCTTCAGCGCGAGTCTCACAGCTCCTTCAGCCGCCGACCACCTCGACGGCACGCTCCAGGTGCTCGAGCGCACGCGCGGCACACTCGGTCCGGATGGCCTCGTGGTCGAGCTCGCCGCCGACGGAGCCCAGGTCGACGTCGGGATGCAGCGCCTGCCAGTAGGCGGGATCCCCATGTGAGTCCGGGTCCCAGCCGTCCTCGAGCTCAGCCTGCCAGGACTCACGGATCACCGCGTAGCAGTCGAGCGCGGGACTGACGTATCGCCGTACTTCCGCGTCCGCGGCGTTGTCGATCGCGAACGTCCGCTCGGCGGCGAGCGCCACCCTGAGCAACGCCGCGAACTCCTCGTAGCTCGCGCCCAATCCGAGTGCTCGGTGCACGTCCGTCGTCGCCCCGACGAGTGCGACCGCTCCCTCGTCGGGCTTCGCGAGGCCGATCTGCCGCTGGAACGCCGAGCCGACGACCGCCAACGCGGCGACGACGCCGATCACGGCCAGGTACTTGATCCACTGCCTGCTTCTGAGCTTGGAGTCGTCGCCCCGGACCGCCACTCCAGATCGCCTCCGCCATGCCATCGCGGACCGCCGAGTGCGCCCGAGACCGGGCGCACGCTCATCGTAGTCCAGCATGGGCGAGCGGACGACCGGCGACGCGCACTCCTGTGCTGCGCCGGCGCGTCCCCGCTCGACCCGCCCCTGCTACGATGGCTGCGCAGCCCCGAGGACCCGCCGAGGAGCCCGATGAGCGAGGAAGACCGCAGGACCGGCACGACGCCCGAGAGCGCCACGGGCGCTCCCGCGAGAGCGACCCGGACGGCGCGGGTCCGCTCGAGCATCCAGGTGGGCGCCGTCGTGCTCGCGCTCCTCGTGGGCGTCGGGAGGGGGGTGCTGCTCTCCAGCTGGGCCTCGAGAGACGACGCGGCCGTCCTCGAGGAGACCGCGTCCGACCTCGTCGCACTCAGGACGGCGACCTCGCGGCTCGAGGAGCGGAACTGGAAGCTCTTCCGCGACGGCGAGCTCGCCCACGAGGAGTTGGCGCAGGCGAGAGGTGAGAGCACCGGGACCGCGGACGCCCCCGCGGCTGGCGCAAAGACGGGCGAGGCGGGCGTCTTCGCCGACGGCGTGTACCTGGTCCCCGAAGGCATGCCGACGGGCACGTATGACGGCGTCGTGACCGGCGACTTCGGGTACTGGGCACGTCTCAAGAACGCGGAGGGCATGGTGAGCTCGATAGAGGCCAACGGCGTGGTGAAGGGCCCCTTCGTGCTCACGGTGAACCCGAGCGATCGCGCCGTCGAACTCCGCGGCGTCGTGCTCACCGAGCGCTAGGGACATCGCGCCGCCGAGCAGCGGAGGGAGGACGGCATGAGCGCCGAGGAGCCGCTCGACCTCCCCGATCGAGCGGCATGGAGGGACTGGCTCGAGGCGAACCACGACTCGGCCTCGGAGATCTGGCTCGTCCACCAGAAGAAGGCCAGCACGCGGCAGGGACTCCGCTACGACGACGGCGTGGAAGAGGCGGTGTGCTTCGGCTGGATCGACAGCCGGATGCGCCGCATCGACGATGAGACGTTCATGCAGCGGTATTCACCACGGAAGCCGGGCAGTGCATGGTCGCGCTCGAACGTGGACCGCGTCGAGCGGCTCATCGCGGAGGGGCGCATGACGCCCGCGGGACTCGCACTCGTCGAGGAAGCGAAGCGGCGCGGCGCGTACGAACCGTCGTAGCGGTATGCTCCTCTGAGACCGGCAGCAGGGGCGTCGAGTGGGGACTGACGTGCAGGACACCGCAGGGAGCGACACCCGAAGCGGCTTCGAGAAGAGCGCGCCGAGCTGGCTGAGACGCGCTGGGGTGCAGGCCTGGCTCTTCGTCGGAATCATCGCCGCCGCGGCCGTGCTGCTCGCCGGGTTCAAGACGCTGCAGAGCATCCTGATACCGCTGATCCTCGCGTCTGTCGCGGCCATACTGTTCCGGCCTCTCGTCGACGCGATGGAGAAGCGCCGCGTGCCTCGCGCCATCGGGACCGTCCTCACGATGCTGCTCGTCGTCGTCGTGGCCGTCGCCCTCGTCGCCATCGTCGTCTGGGGGATCGTCGCGCAAGCGCCCGCGATCGGCGCCGCGGTGGCCTCGGGCGTGGAGACCATCGGCGGATGGCTCGAGGGCTACGACGTCGATCCAGAGTTGCTCGAGTCCGCGGAGCAGACGGTCAGGGCCGCCGTTCCGGAGCTGGGCCAGGGGATCGTAGGCGCCATCGGCAACGTCTTCTCGAGCGCGATCGGCTTCTTCATCGGTGTCTTCTTCGGGTTCTTCATCCTCTTCTTCCTGCTGAAGGACGGACCCACCATCAACGAGTGGGTCGGCGGCCACCTCACGAAGGACCCCGAGATGGGCGCGGAGATCCTCGGCGACTCCGAACACTCGATCAGGGCCTACTTTCGCGGCACGGCGATCACCGCCATGGCGACGTCCGCGGTGGTCGTCATCCCGCTGATCCTGCTGGGCGTGCCCCTCGTGGTGCCGATATGGCTCGTCTACTTCTTCTCGTCGTTCATCCCCTACCTGGGCGCGTGGATCGGCGGCGCCTTCGCGGTGATCATCGCGTTGGGCACGGGGGGCGTCGAGACGGCCGCGATCATCCTGCTCGCGGTCGTCATCTCGAACGGGATGGTCCAGAGCGCCGTGAGTTCGTGGGCCGTGGGTGGCGAGCTCGACCTGCACCCGCTCGTGATCTTCCTCGTCACGATCGCCGCGGGCACGGTGGGGGGCATCACGCTGATGATCCTCGCCGCGCCGCTCACGGCGATCATCGTGCGGACCGTGCAGCGGCTGAGCGCCGCCGGAGCGTTCGAGGACGACTGAGCGAGCGGACGACCGCTCGCGCGCACCGCATCCCCGGGTCAGTCTCCCGAGGCCGTCCTGAGCTCGAGCAGACATCTCGTCGAGCCGGGGTGCCCTCGACGCTCGAGGAACGTGAGTTCGAGACCGGCCCCCTCGAAGGTGCCCTCGTCCACGGCGGCGGCGATCTCGCAGAGGAGATCGACCTCATCTTGCGCGAGTCCGAGCGACTCCCAGGCGTCGCAGAGCGGACAGGCCTCCATGCTCAGGACGAGGTGATCTTCCGACAACTCCTTCACGTCGGGGCGGAAGAGCTCGCCCTGGGACGCCGACGTCTCGCAGAAGATGCGGCCCACCGCCTCGAGGTCGCCGGCCTCGGCTGCCTCCCGGTACGCCTCGGAGATCTGCACGCCGCGGCGCCTGATGGCGCGCTTCATCACCGCGATCGCCTCGTCGCGCCCGAACTCCTGCTTGAGCTCGTTGTACATGTGGAAGTAGACGACGGCGCGGTTCTCGAACGCCGCACGGGTCTCGGCTCGCGACTCTTCGAGCAGGTCGCGGCAGTCGGCGCGCTCCCGGGTCTCGTCTGTCCCGCTCATCGGCCCTCTCTCTCGACGGCGCTGCGTCCCTCTGTCGCTTCAGCCAGTGTCGCACGTTCGTGCGCCGTCCCGCTCGGCGCCCTCTCGCACCCCTGGACATGCGAGACCCCGCCGGTCCCATGGAAACAGCGGGGTCTCGTCTACGCTACGCGTACCGGGGAGACGAGCTCCCCGATCCGGGAAGTCGCTACTCGACGAGCGTCACGTTCGTCGCCTGCGTCTTGCCGTTGTCGCCCTGGGTCACCTCGAAGGAGACCGCCTGGCCCTCGTCCAGGGTCTTGAAACCGTCACCCTGGATCTCGCTGAAGTGGACGAACACATCCTCCTCGCCCTCGCGCGAGATGAACCCGTAACCCTTCTCGGAACTGAACCACTTGACTGTACCTTCGGCCATGCCTATCCATCCTTCCGCCCCAACGGGGCAAAACAAATGCGGTCTGACAGCCTCTATGCCCCTCTCGGGCACTCCATGGAACTCGAGGTGTCACACCGCGAATCCTTGGGCCATACAACTTGGCCCACGAGGAGACTGTACGCGAATCGCATGCCGAACACCAGTCCCTGACAGTCCGGGTGGTCTCGCAGAGCGTCCACGAGACCCCGTGGCTACTCCTGGCCCGCCTTCTCGCGGCCCTCCACGGACCCTTCTCCCGGCGCCTCCGCGTCGGCGCTTGCAGCGCCCTGACCAGCTGGGATGTCCGCAGAGGCTCGGCCCGCCCGAGCGTACAGCGGCACGGCGATGAAGTAGACGACGCCACCCACGGTGTACGCGAGCGCCTTGGTGGTCATCCGAGCGAGGTAGCCGAGTCCGAGCTGACCGAAGACGCCGCCGACCTCACCGAAGAGGGAGTCGAGCGAGAGCACGGTCGCGCGCTGTGCGGACGGGATGTAGTCGTTGATGAACGCCTGACGGATCGGCATGACGAGGCCGCTCAGGATACCGAACGCCGCCATGAGCGCGACCAGCACCGCGAACCCAGCCGTGCTTCCCCCTTCGGGAGCCACGAGCCCCGTGACACCCACGGCGACGGCGCAGACCGCCATGCCGGCGGTGGAGGCCGCGAGCACGACGGCTGGCCGGTCCTTGAAACGCGTGTGGGAGAGCGGTCCCACGAACGAGTTGCCGACGACACCGGACAAGCCGAACATGGCGGTGACGGCGGCCGCGACCCAGATCAAGTCCTCCCTGCCCAGGACTTCCAGCACGTAGGGTTGGGACGCGTAGAACAGGTACCAGAGCAGCAGGCCGTCGACGAGCGAGACGAAGAGCAGCGGGCGCACCACGGGATGCCGCCAACCGTACTTCACGCCGGCACTGAAGATCTTGCGGGTCTCGTCCGTCAGACACTCGAGCTTCAACGGCCGCGGTTCGAAGCCGACGTCCCGCATGAACACCAGCACGACGAAGAAGGTCACGGCGATCAGTACTGCGCGCACGATGTAGGGAAGCCCGAGATTCGCCTGCCCGAGGAAGCCTCCGGTGAGCGTGCCCACGAGCATCGAGACACCCGCCACCATGCCGCCGCGCGCGAATATCCGGTCCTTGCGGCCCGGATAGCCCGTGTAGTCGAGCGCGTCAACGAGCCACGCGTCCACGGCGCCGGTCTGGCACGTCCATCCGAAGCCCAGGACCACCGACGCGGCGATGAAGCCGACGAGACCCCAGTCGTACGCCCATGCGGCCACATACATCAGCGTCGAGACGAAGAGGGAGACCATCCCGATGAGGACGGAGGCGCGCCGGCCGATCGTGTCGGCGAGGACTCCCGTGGGCACTTCGAAGATGATCTGGCCGAGGCTGAACGCGGCATTGACCACCATCACCTGGAAGATGTCCAGACCGGCATCGAGGAGGAAGAGCGTGTTGACACCCCAGATGATGGACGCCGCGAGCGTGAACAACGCGCCCGTGCCGTAGTAGACGCGCACCACGCGCTGGCCGGCGTTCTCGGTCGCGGCGCTCATCGCCGAGCGGCCCATCCAGGCGCGGCGGTCCTCACCTCAAGGGACGCGACTGGTCCGGACAAAGGGCTCCTCCGTGCTCGTGAGCGGTCGTGAGCGGCTAGCCATAGCGTTCCCGCTGCCGATGCCGTGCAAACTGACCCGCGCCCAAACTGACCCGCGCCCGGTGCGGCGTTTGCTGCGAGTGGCTCCATGGCATCCACCGACTCGACCATCCCCGCCGAGGGGACCGCGCCTTCGGGCCCTCGTCGCCTGAAGCCGCGCGCGAGCGCGCGCACCCAGCTGCTCCTGGCTGGCGCCGTCTGGTACGTGGGAGCGGTCATCCTCGGCGTCCGCGGACTGGGGTGGCTCGGAGCCGCGGACCTCACCTTCGTGCTCATCGCCATCGCTGTCGCGCTCGGGGCGACGAAGGCTCGGTACATACTGCGTCCGGTCGCCTCACACGCGATCGAGCGCATCCAGGCGCGAGGTCGCGACGAGTGCGCCGGGGGATTCCTCTCGTGGCAGTCCTGGCTGCTGGTCGTCGCGATGGTGGCCGTCGGCTACATCCTGCGCCTGACAGCGATCCCGCGCCCCATCCTCGGCGTCCTCTACGTCGCCGTGGCGGTCGCGCTGATCCTGGCTGGTCGCCGTTACTGGGCGGAGGCGTTCCGGACGGAGTCGTGAGCCTCAGAACTGCCAGAAGAGGAAGATCAGCCCCGACCCGCACAGGAACAGCAGGATCAGGATCCCGCAGCCGATGGCGAAGGAGCGCGCCAGCTCCGCATCTCTGGTGAACGGCTTGGAGGACTTCGCCACGACCTAACCCTCCCGCTCCGAGAGCACGCGAGCGAGCGAATCCCTGAACCGTTCCCTGTCCTCGTCCTCGAACGCCGAAGGGCCTCTGGTCCGGCCCCCGGCCCTGCGGTGCCGCTGCTCCGCGTGACGCACCGCGAGCTCCGCGTCGATGGTGACGGCGGAGAACACCCGGCCTCGCGGACTCAGCGCACTCGCGCCGCGCCCCAGCGCCATCGCGGCGAGCCCCGTGTCCTGGGTGACGACGATGTCTTCGGGATCGAGACGCTCGATGATGGCGAAGTCGGCAGCGTCGCGGCCCGACGACACCTGGACGGCGTCCACGCCGGTGCGCTGCGTGTAGCGACCGAAGTTCTGCGTCTCGTTGCCGACGAGCACCACGGGCAGCCCGCGAGAGCGCGCTACCGAGATAGCATCCCGCGTGACGGGGCAGGCGTCGGCATCGATGAAGAGTGTCGTCACGCGTCCCCGGCGTCGTCGCCGGCCGGTCCAGCGTTCGCGGCATCGTCGTCGGGAGCGGCGCTCTCCGCAACTGGTGACTCCTTCTGCTCCATGCGCGATGCTGCTTGGTGGAGCCCGTCCGCTGCACTCCTGAGCGCGGTCGCCATCCGCGGGGCGACCTCCGCGGATACCGTCGGGCCGGCCTCGCGGAAGGCCGCCCCCGTCGTCGTGGCCGCGTCCTTGAACTGCCGGCCCACGTCGGTCTTCGAGGCGTCGTCGACGGCGGTGCTCACCTGGTCCGCCACGATCCCCATCTGCTCGCT
>JAUVQN010000125.1 GCA_030598125.1 Coriobacteriia bacterium
CGGCGCCGCGCCGCTCTCCCAGGTCGCCGCGCAGCTCGCAGCCGCCGACGTCTCGATCGGTAACCTGGAGAGCCCGTTGTCGTCCGGCGGCACGCACGACGGCGACAAGGACTACACGTTCCGCGGCGACCCGCGCGGCATCGCCGCACTCGAACTCGCGGGCTTCGAGGCGGTCTCGCTCGGGAACAACCACGCGCTCGACTGGGGCGCCGAGGCGCTCGCGGACACGATCGCACTCCTCGACGAGTCAGGGATCGGGCATGCGGGAGCGGGAGCCGACAAGGCGGCGGCCGTCGCGCCCGCGGTCATCGACGTGGACGGCACGACGGTCGCCTTCCTCTCCTTCAGCCACATCCTGCCGCCCGGCTTCATCGCGACCGCCTCCAAGGCGGGCATCGCGCGAGGCCGCGGCAACATGGACGAGGTCGAGGCCGCCGTCCGTGCCGCTGCCGACGCCTACGACTACGTGCTCGTCTCCTATCACTGGGGCGTCGAGTACGAGTCGATGGCCAACGGGGACCAGGTGGCCGACGCGCACCGGACGATCGACGCAGGAGCGGACATGGTGCTCTCGCACCATCCGCACGTGATACAGGGTGCGGAGACGTACGAGGGGGGCCTGAT
Source organism: Coriobacteriia bacterium (assembly GCA_030598125.1). GTDB lineage: Bacteria > Actinomycetota > Coriobacteriia > Anaerosomatales > JAUVQN01 > JAUVQN01. The sequence goes on from JAUVQN010000125.1 coordinate 625, forward strand.
CCTCTACTCGTCGGGCGACTTCGTCTTCGATCACTACTCGCGCGAGACCGGCGAGGCGTTCATCATGGACGCGACGCTCGGGCCCCACGGCGTGACCGACGTGCGGTTCACGCCCGTCTATCTGGATGGCGAGGGGAAGCCCGGGTACGTGAGCGGGGACGCGGCGGCCAGCATCCTCGAGCGGCTGAAGCGCATCTCTTCCCCGCACGGCACGACGATCACGATCGAGGGAGACGTGGGCAAGGTGGTCGAGTGAGCCGGATGGAGCGGCACGGGCGGAGTGGCCGCACACGCACCTCGCGGCAGGTGCGCCTGGAACGCCGACAGCCGGAGGGCACCCACGAGATGTCGCCGGGCCGGCCCGAGCGCATCGGCGGCTCCGACGAGCTCAGGCACCGCAGCGTGAGCACGTACGGGCGATCGCGGCGCCACATCCCATGGCTCGTCGGCCTCGGCCTCGGCCTTGCGGCCCTCGCCGCCTTCGCGGTGTTCTCCGCCACGGGATCCGGGTCCGAGGCGATGTCGGCGGCCGGAGCCGTCGTGAGCGCCCCCGGCGACGTGATCGCCGGCTGGACGAGCTCGGAGGGCGGCGTGCCCGAGGCGACGGACGTCGGACCGCCGACCCCCATCTTCGCATCGTTCGAGGACATCGAGCTGTGCCTGCCCGTGCGGCCGGGCGACCTCACGCTGGTCGCCTTCCATCAGGCGGCCCGCGAGGAGGCCCGCCACATGGTCTCGCTCGTGGGCGAGACCGAGGCCGTGAAGCTGTGCGACGTGACATCCACTGTCGAGGCACAGGGGGCGACCGGTGCGGCTGGACAGACAAGCACTGTCGAGACAGCGGTGTCGTCTCGCAGCATGGCGGCGGTCGACACCAGAGACGACGGCGTGTGGAGCGGGAGCGCGATATGCCTCTACCGGTCGAACCGGTACGGTCCCGCGGACTCGGCGGCCGACGTCGGAGCTCCCCCGGGCTCACCGGTGTTCGCGCCGCTCAACGGCACGGTGATCGAGGTCAAACCGTACCTGCTGTACGGGAAGTACGACGACGTCGAGATCCACATCCAGCCGGACGGGCGTGACGATCTGGACCTCGTGCTCATCCACATCTCGGATCCTCAAGTGGAGGCCGGCGACGAAGTCGTCGCAGGGAGGACTCGGATAGCGAGCGTGCGGAAGCTCTCAGACCTGATGGATCTGCAGCTCGCGGAGTACACGCCGGGCGGCGACCACTGCCACATGCAGCTCAACCTCGTGGTGGATGAAGAAGAGCTGCCCGCGGTCGAGGGCTCCTAGCTCCCAGCACTAGTCCTCGCGGTCGGCGATCCCCCTGAATCGGCGGTCGAACTCCGCCCTCGGAAGTCGCACCGCCCGCCCGCATCCGTCGCACTTCAGGCCGATCTCCATGCCGACGCGCGTGACCTCCCAGCGGTTCTCGCCGCACGGGTGTGGCTTCTTGAGTCGGACGAGGTCGCCGAGACGCACGTCTACAGGAGTCGCAGCCAGGGGAAACGCACCTCTCTGGGGACTAAGGCTCGGGAGTGTGATTGCCGACACAGTATATACCCCCGGTAGTCAGAGCCAGGTGAAGAGAGAAACGGTGTCGGTACACGGCTGAAGCGCCAGCAACACACGATGGATGACCAGCAGGAACGTCCGACGCCTGGCGACGACAACCACATATGGCATGCACGCTCGCATGGCACGACGGGGACTGAGAGCGCAGAGCAGCCGGTCCGACCCCCGCTCCGGATGGAGCACGAGACGCAGCATGGTTCGAGGGTCAGGGCATACCAAGAGGAGCGTCGCACGCGCTCTCCAGGGTGGGATCACCCGATCCGTGAGGGTCGGGATGGCCACCCTTCTTCTCGTGGCGGTCGTGGGACCCCTGACCCCGGCCCCAGCGTTCACGACGACCACGATCACCATCGACGGGGACTTCTCGGACTGGGTCGGGGTGCGCGCCGATCCCGACAACATCGCGGTCGACACGCAGATGCCCGACGATCCCGACTACCCGAGCCAGCCCGACCGCGACATCTACTACGCGAACGTCACGTACGACGACGACTACCTGTACCTCGCCTGGCGCAGGACGGCGGGCGGCACGAAGGCGATCACGTTCGGCGCCTACCTCGACCTCGACAACGACGGGCTGCTGCAGGACACGGACCGCGTGGTCATGTGGACCGTGAGCACGGGCAAGCCCCACGCGGACGCTCACGCATCCTCGCCGAGCGCGTGGATACTCCACTACAACCAGGCGCAGGATGGCAAGACCGGACCGCTTCTGTATCCGGACGGCGACCCGATGGGCGGGGACGGAGACACACCCGACGGCTGGGCGAGCATCCAGGACGGCTACGACACACCCGTCGAGCCCATGGACGGCTATCTCTCCCCCGGCGACGGCATCGAGTGCGAGGCCAAGGTCGCATGGTCGGACCTCGGTCTGTCGCCTGGCACCCCGATCACCATCCACTATGCGAGCGGCAACGGTGAGTCCTGGGGCACCAAGTGGAAGCCGAGCAACACGTGGAAGTGGATCGGGAACCCTCCCGAGTACCTGGAAGAGAACCGCGGCCAGGTCGAGGACAACGTAGGTCCGCCCCTGACCACGGGCGCTCGGGCGGTCTCGGTGACCCCGGACAACTGGACCGGCGCATCGGCAGGCACGACGGTCACGTACACGCACACGCTGTCGAACCTCGGCAACCTCGACGACACGTTCTCGCTGGAGACGGCCTCGTCGCTGGGATGGACCACGCGACTACTGGACGCGTCGGGCTCCGAGATCACGACGCTCGCGCTCGCCGCTGGCGAGACGACGTCCGTCGTCGTCGAGGTAGTGGTGCCCTCCGGCGTCTCCGACGGCACGGCCGACGTCACGACGCTTCGAGCGACCTCGGAGACGGACAGCACCGTCACCGACGCGGCCATGGACACGACCACGATCGGCTCGGTGACCGTGGTTCCCGACCAGACGGGCTCGATGGCGCCGGGCGGGACCATCACCTACACGCACACGGTCACGAACAACATGGCGACGACGCAGACGCTCGACCTCACGGCGACATCGAGTCAAGGCTGGGCGACCGGCGTCTACGACGAGAGCGGAGCGACGACGATGACCGCCGTCACGCTCGCCTCGGGTGAGTCGACCACCGTCGTCGTCACCGTCGCGGTCCCCGCGGAAGCCGCGAACGGCACGCAGGACACGACGACGCTGAAGGCTGCCGTTCAGGGCGACCCGTCCACGTACGGGCAGGCCACCGACATCACCACGGTGCTCCCGGCGATCCAGATCGAGCCCGACAACGAGTCGTCAGGCGGAGCGGGCACATACGTCTCGTACCGCCACACGATCACGAACAGCTGGTCGGCCACGCGCACCGTCAGCCTGTCCGCCGTCTCCACGGAGAGCTGGGACGTCACGTTCTACGACG
>JAUVQN010000130.1 GCA_030598125.1 Coriobacteriia bacterium
CCGGACTGCCAGGTCGAGCCGTTCCAGTACCAGCTGTCCGAGGAGCGCTGGATCCTGACCTCGACCGTGGAGACGCCGGAACCGCTGTCCGAGGCGGTGCCGGAGATGGACTTCGAGGCTCCCGTGAGGACGTCGTCGTTCACCGGGTCGGACGTGTTCGCCGTGGGGTCCACGGCGTCTACGGTGAAGTCGTTGCCTCTCGTGGCATTGTTGACGAGCGTGTTCGCAGTGTGCGTGAACGACGAGACGAGTGAGTTCGCGACCTCGCCGTCGTTGGCTCCGGACGCGATCGTGTAGACGACCCAGTACTGGCGGAGCGTGCCGTCCACGGATTCCGCGCTGTCGAACGTGACCACCGAGTTGGCCCCGGAGAAGGTGCCGGACGTGCCGTTCAGGAGGGTGTCGGTCCCATCCCACGCCCCCGACGTCCCGCCGTCATCGCGATAGACGCGGACGGCCGAGACGTTGGTGGAGGGGTTCAGGCCGGAGTCGTTGATGGTGACGTCCGAGACGGAGACGGCGGTCGAGCCCGTCGTCCGCTGCATCGTGAAGCCGTCGGCCGCGACGTTGTCGCTCTGAGCGACGTAGGCGGCAGTCTGCTGGTTCGCCGAGTCGACGGTGATCTCGGTCGCGGCCGCCGGCGTGTAGTCGACGATGATATAGAGCTCGTCGACGCTGACGGTCCCCGGCCCGCCGCTCGCCACCTTGTTCGGGTCCATGAACGTCTCGATGTTCGTCACGTCGGTCCACGTCCATGCGCTGCCAGCGGGGTTGGTGGTGGAGGAGTACGAGATGGTCGACCACGATGTGCCGGGCGTCTGATAGCCGGTCCCCACGGCGGGGATGTGATTCACACCGTCGTAGAAGCCGACGGCGAGCTGGTCGGACGTCTTGCTCGTCTGAGCGACCGCATACACCGTGACGAAGTTGATGGTGCCCGTGCTGATGCCCGGTGCGTCCATCGCCATGTACTGTGTCGAACCGTTGGTCGATACGGAGGCCGTCTGGCCGTTGCCAGACGCGTCCAGGTCCGTGGCGGGGCTCGTCGTGAAGTTCCACACCGCGCCGCCGGTACCGGCGCCCGAGGGATGAAGGGTGAGCGTGGCCGCGAGGGCGGGCACGAGCATGACGCCCACTACCACCGCCACGGCTACGGCCGCGACGATGGAAGGCGTCCATACAGGATGTCGACGCCACCAGCTGCGAACGCGGCTAGCCACGAGACACTCCCTGTCTCGAAGCCGCGTCGTAACCGGCAGCGCTATGCGCAGGTTTCCGCCTCACCCGCATCTGCTCCAACCGGTCTGGCTCTAGGTGGATTATACCGCCAAATCGCGCTTCTAGCTGACCTTTTTCAGCTTAAGCCCGCTGAAGCCTCGCTGTCGGCCCCGCCGCACGGCCGGGCCTCGTTCTTGATTTCACAATAGCAAAGGCCGCTCCATCGCGGCGCGGACGCTCGCGGTGAAAGCTGCCGCTACTCGGACTCGAGTTCCTCGAGTCGCTCGGCGAGGGATCCGTCGCTCGGGTCGACCTCGATGGCGGCCTCGTACGAGGCTCTCGCCTCCTCATGCATCCCGGCGGCGATATACGCCTCGCCGCGGAGCACGAGGATGAGCTTCCGACCCTCGTCGTCGAGCCCCTCGGTCTCCAGCAGCGTGCCCCACGCCTCGGCGGCCTGTTGCTCGCGTCCGAGCTGCATGTACGTCCGAGCGAGCTCGTCGAGGTACGAGGGATCCGAGTCCTCGATCGCGATCGCGACCTCCAGGTGGGTCGCGGCCGATTCGGAGTCACCCGCCTGCCGCTCCCAGAGGGCGAGCCGGTAGTGGGCGACGTGATCGTCCGGGGACGTCTCGATGACGATCATGTACTGCTCGATCGCGCCGTCCAGGTCGCCGGTGGCGGCGTACGCGAGCCCGAGCGTGCGGCGTGCCGCCATGTCCTCGGGGTCGTCCTCGAGCACGGCGAGCAGCTCCTCGATGGCCGCGTCGAAGTCGCCCTCGTCGTACAACACCTGGCCGGACGAGGCCTCTTCAGAGGCGTCATCACCATCCTCGTCCGAGAACAGACCGCAGCCGGCGAGGGTCAGCGCCAGCAGTCCGCCGACGACAGCCACGGCCACGACTCGTAGAAGATACGGAGCGATTCGCATATCCCGCCTCTCGTCAGACCGAGTATACCCGGCGCGACTCATGTCACCGGACGTCCGTCACGAGGATGCGACCGGTGGTCGAGCTCACCACGTAGAGCCGATCCGACAACAGCATGACATCGTTGGGCATGCCGAGAGGGACTTGCACGGACTCGTCCGCGAGCTGCAGCGACTCGATCGTCTCGACGTGCGCCCCGCTCAGATCGAACACCTCGATCGCATCCCCGAACCTGTCGGCCACATACACGCGACCTCCTGCCTCGTCGACGGCGACACCGCGGGGGAGCTGGAGGTCGCCCTGCAGCGTCCCGAGCGACGACTCGTCTCCCGCCTCCAGCATCAGGACCCGCGCGGCGTTCGAGTCCGACACCCACACCCGGCCCGACCCGGCGGCGATCCCTCCGGCATACGTGAGCGGAGGCTCCAGATCGTCCCCGAACTCATCGATGAACTCGCCCGTGAGGGTGAACCTCTTCACCGTGCCCGTGCCCGCGTCGGCCACGAGCAGCGTCCTCCCGTCAGAGGCGACCGCTGTGGGCTGGACGGGCGTGCAGCTGAGATCCGCGCACCCCACGACGGCGAGCAGGACGTCGTCGCGCTCGAGGTCCGTGGACAGGAGCACCACGCGCGTCCCCGCCGTGTCCACCACCGCGAGCGTGTCCTCATCCACCACGGCGACCGACGCAGGGTAGGCGTTGTCGACACCGTCCGCCAACGGCACACGTATCGAGCCGACGTCCTCGCCCTCGAGATCGAAGACGCGGACGACGCCCGCGTCCGACTCGGCGACGTAGAGCGTCGTCTCCGTCCCGGCGATCGCGAGCGGGTTGGCGAGCGGGGGGGACTCTCCCCTCGGGAAGGCGTCCGTGAGCGCCGCCGTCTCAGTCGCCTCGGTGGAACGCTCGGTGTCGACGGGGCCCGGCGCTCCATCGCCGCCCAGTAAGAGGTAGGCGACGTACGCGGCGCCCGCGGCTACCACGAGAAGGACGATGAGCAGGACGAGGCGCGGAGACACACCTCGGCGGCGTGCGTCACGCCCCTCGTGCGCGTCGTTGTCCGAGGTCATGTCCTACTGGGCGCCTCTCACGTGGCACTCGGCGCAGTACGTGGGGTTGTGACAGTCGAAGCAGCCCTCGGCACCGTTCTCGCGGACGAGCACGTAGTGTTGGTCTATCCACGTGATGTTCGGGTCGCTTCCCTCGTGGTGACAGTTGTTGCAGAACTCCTCGGGCCCCGACTCGGTGGCGTGGCACGTGAGGCAGATCTCGGGCTCCTCGCTGCCGAGCTCGCCGTGACCTTCCACGAAGCCCACGGGATGCGGCATCGGGATGCCGTGGCAATCCTCGCAGAACTGCGAGGTGTGGCACGTCCCGCACTCGTTCACCTCGCCCACGGTGGGCAGGTGGGCCTCGCCCTCTTCGGCACTCTCTTCGTGGGTCTCCTCGGAGACCGCCATCGCGGTCACCTCAGCGGACTCCTGGCTCTCCTGCGCCTCGAGCGCGAGCTCGGCGTGGCCGGCCGGGTAGAAGCCCTCTTCCTCGTGACTCTCCGGCTTCAGCGGGAAGTCCTCCGGGTGGCAGGCGAGACAGTCTCCCGGCGCCTCTGCGTCCGCGTCGTGACCGTGGCAGCGGAAACACGCGGTCATCGTCATGAAGTCGTCGTGCTTCTGGTTGGGCTCACCGGTGGTTGGATCGAAATTGGTGAGCTCGAACCCGTCCTCGGGATGCGCCGTCCGGTTGTGGCAGATGGTGCAGTGGATCTCGCCCTCCTCGTGGATCTCGTGGTCGATGATGATGCCGTCGGAGGGAGTGATCTCGCGGTTCGGGCC
>JAUVQN010000106.1 GCA_030598125.1 Coriobacteriia bacterium
CCTCGAGCGCCCGCTCGCCCGCTTCTACGAGGCCGGTCACGTGAGCGCGGCCTTCGTCCTCGTCGAGCCGCCCCGTCCACATGATGATGGCGTCCTCGCCCGTGTCCCCGTAGTAGCCGGGCCGGGCCCCCTCAGCGGCGAACCCTGCCTGCTCGTAGAGCGCGCGACCCGCCGCGTTGCCGTCCCGCACCTCGAGCGTGACGCGCTCGAGCCCGGAGAGGACCGCGTCGCTCATCAAGCGGGCGAGCAACACGGTCCCCAGTCCGCGCCGCTGGACGTCCCTCCGCACCGCGAGGTTGAGGATGTGGCCGGTCTCTTCGACCGCACGCATCCCCGCGTAGCCCAGAACGCCCTCGGCGGACACGAGCACGTACCAGCTGCGCCCCTCCCCCTCGAGCTCGTCCTCGAAGGCGAGCGTGCTCCACGGCGCTGCGAAGCACGCCTGTTCGATGGCGAGCACCTGGGGCAGATCGCCCGTCTCGAGGCGGCGGATGCGCAACCCGGTCACGTCGCCTCCCCTCGCTCGCCCGCGTCTGCGTCGTCGCACCCGCCAGGACCGGTGACGCCGCTGGGCGGCACGCCGCTCCGCCCTTCCAGGCGCTCCGCGTCCGACAGGTTGGTGTAGACGGGCAGGAGCCGGCCCGCGTGGTGAGCGCCCGCCTCGCTCGCGTCGGTCCTGGCGGAGACGCCATCCTCCGCGTCGGCCCGCGAGGTCCAGAGCGCGGCGTGCGCCGAATCCGCCCAAGCAGCCGAGAGCAGGGTCCGGCCGCTCGGCCACCAGCGGTCCTCGGGGGCGGTGCAGGCGCGGTCGCCGAGCACGCGCGCGAAGACCTCCGCGTGCTTCGAGAGCCCGTCGCCTGCCAGCACGAGCGCTCCTTCGGTCTCGAACGCCCACCGCTCGGCGACCGCGCCGGGCAGCGCGACCTCGTCCGGACCGAGTCGTGCGGCGCCATCCTCCCCGATCTCGAAGAGTGCCGGATACACCTCGCCTCGCATGGCGTCCCCCACGACACCCAGGAGACACGGCTCCCCCGCGAAGCCGGCCGCGATGGCGTCCAGCGTGCCGACGCCGATGAGAGGCACACCGAGTCCGTGCGCGAGCCCCTTGGCCGTCGCCATCCCGATCCGCACGCCCGTGTAGGATCCAGGCCCCCGCCCGCAGACGACGGCGTCGATCTCACCGGGCACGAGCCTCTCGGCGGCCATCGTCTCGCGGACCGCCGGGAGCAGTCTGGAGAGCGCGGCCCGCGGCGCCCGGACGTTCCGCTCGGCGATGAGCTCGGAGGCCCCCGACGTGTCTTCGGGCCAACGCGCGAGCCCGACGCACGTCACTTCCGTCGCGGTGTCGAGCGCCAGCACCAGCCGCCTCACGCCGACCCGCCTCCCCGGAGCCGGCGAGCCCACGCCCAGGCCAGCCGTTCGGGCCGTCCGCCGACGGAGCGCACGCGGAACTCGCGCGTGTCCGCGTCGAGGAAGACGATCGTGACCTCGAGGTACTCGCCCGGCAGCGCCTCGGGGAACCGGTCGCCCCACTCGATGAGCGACGCCCCTCCCGCCTCCATGACGCCCCAGAAGTCGATGTCCTCGAGCTGGGAGGCCCGCTCGAGCCGGTAGAGGTCGAAATGGTTGAGGCTGAGCGGGCCGTCGTGCACGACGAGGATGTTGAACGTCGGGCTCGTCACCGGGTCGTCGAACCCGAGACCCTCGGCGACCCCGCGCACGAACGCCGTCTTGCCCGCTCCGAGGTCACCGCAGAGAGCGACCACGTCGCCGTTCTCGAGCACCGACGCGAGCCGCCGACCCGCATCGAGAGTCCCCTCCTCGTCATCGGTCGTGAACGTGAAGGGCCCGGCCTCGTCCATCGCGGGCATCTAGAACAGCCTGAGCGCTTCGGGCTCGTCTCCGGGCCCTTCGGCGTCCGGAGCGTCGACGGGCGGACCCGGAGCGGTCTCCCCTGGCCCCGTGGCCATCTCCGCGACGGCCTCACCCGGTGCGGCGACGGGCTCGTCGCACTCGTCGCCCTCGAGCATGACGCCGATCCGCTGGAAGTCCTCGGCGAGCACGTCCTTCTTCGACGGCGTGTAGAGCGCCGCTGCCGGGTGAAAGACCGGGACCACCTTCCGCCCCTTCACACTGAAGAGACGTCCATGGATGCGGCTGATGCCGCTGTCGGTCGCGAGGGTGTACTTCGTCGCGAAATTGCCCAGCGTGACGATGACACGAGGGTCTATGAGACGGATCTGCTCCTCGAGGAAGGGCGTGCAGGTCTCGATCTCCGCGCGCTCGGGATCGCGATTGCCGGGCGGCCGGCACTTGATGATGTTCGCGATGTAGACGTCCGACCGGGAGAGGCCGATGCCGGCCAACAGCTCGTCCAGCAGCTTGCCCGCGGCGCCGACGAACGGCTCACCCTGCAGGTCCTCGTTCTTCCCGGGAGCCTCACCCACGAACATGAGCTCGGCCCCCGGAGCTCCCACCCCGAAGACGAGCCTCGTCCGCGTATCCCCGAGCGCGCAGCGGTGACAGTCCCCGATGTGCGACTCGAGTGCCCCGAGGTCCGGGAGTCCCTCGGTCAGATCCACGTCGTGACCTCCTCGAGCGGCCTGCGGTCCGGCCGACCCCCCGACTCCGCCGAGTAGCCGATGGGGAGCACGGCGACGGGCGTGATGGGCGCACGGACTCCGACGGCGTCCGCCACGGCCCTCTCGTCGAAAGCGCCGATCCAGCACGATGCGAGACCCCGGTCCACCGCCGCCAGCAGGATGTGCTCCGCGGCCACGGCCGTGTCCTGGATGGCGTAGAGGTGCTCACCCCGTGCGCCGTACCGCGCGGAGCAGGGCCGCGGATCTGCGCAGACGACGATCGCCACGGGCGCCGCGGCGGCCCACGGCTGATGAAGCGACCCCGCGAGCCGTTCGCGCGCCTCGCGCGAACGTGTCACCACGAAGCGCCACGGCTGGATGTTGCCGGCCGACGGCGCCTTGCTGGCGATGCGCAGGAGGGCTCGGATGTCCTCCTCGCTCACACTGCGTTCCGACTGGAAGTGGCGCACGCTCCGGCGCCCCTCGATGACCTGCTCGAACTCCATCCGACTCCTCCCCAGCGAGTGGTTCCGCCCATTCTACAAGATGGCCCGTCGGCGCAGTGCCTACACGCACGGGGTTCCGCCCCCGTAGGCGTCGCCCCGCGTGCAGGGCGGCGCCCGGCGAGGTGTCGTCAGCGTACGAGCAGGATTCCGTGTGTGGGTATCGAACATGAGAGACGGGGGTGAGTGTGTTGGAGATGCATTCCGGCAAGTCCGGCAAGTCCGACGTGACCGGCGAGGAACTGGGGATGCGCACGTTCCAGCTGCGCAAGTCGCGGGCTGTGGAACGGGCGATGGAGCGTCTGCGCCAGGGCATGGGCCCCGACTACGCCTCGCTCTCGCACGGCGAGACCCAGTCGCTCAGCTGGGTCCTGGGTGAGCTGTGGGCGTACGATTCGCGGGAGGGCTGGAACGACCTCCACTTCAGCCATCTGGACGTAGAGGACGCGCGCGCGATCATCGGATACGGGCGCGAGATTGCGGACCACACGCGCAACAGCGTCGACGTCCTGGCGGACGTCCGCGGCGTCGTCGCCGCCAAGGAGTAGCCGGCGGCCCTCTCACAGTGGCGCACCCCGTCGCGACTCAGGGACGTGGTGCCTCATCGCGCTCGAGCACTCCTCGCGATGCCACGACACGCATGAGGCGGTACGCCCTCCCCCCTCGGGCCGTACCGCCTCATGTCGTACCGAGCGGACCGCCGGACCGGTTCCCCGGACCCGAGCGAGCCGGCTCAGACCTTCGCCTGCTCCACCCGCTTGCGCTCGATCTTCTTCTTGACCTTCTTGAGCCTGAAGAGGTCCTCGCGCGCGCGCTCGTCCAGGGTCATGCGGATGTACGCGACCTGGTCCTGCAGCTGCGGGATGGTACTCTGCTCGAGGGCGTTGACGCGCCGGTTCGTCTTCTGGATCTCATCACCGAGCCGCTTGAGCCTGGTCTCGATGTCGGCGTACTCGATGATGACGTCGAGCACCCGCTCGAACTTGTCGGCCGTGTCGTCGATCCGCGACGAGACGCCCGTGATCGAGTAGCCTCTCGTGAACGAAGTCCTCACCGGGCTCTCGCCCTTCGTGACGACCGGGACCGACACGCCCATGATCTTCGTTCCCGTCATGTCCACGGTGATCTCGCCCTTCGTGGCGAGCGCCGCGGACGCGAGCGCCACGGTACCGTCGACCGATTGGGCGACCGCGAGGCTGTACTGGGCCTCGCTCGCGTTCTTCTGCAGTACCGAAGAGAGCCGCAGGGTCTCGTCCATGACGGACATGAACTCGATCAGGAGCGCGTCCCGCTTCTTCTTGAGCAGGTCCATGCCCTGCTGGGCGAGCGAGATCTGGCTTCGTCGCTCCAGTAGTTCCGATCTGGTGGGTCGGACTTCCTCCAACGTCTACTCCTCGGCCGGCGCCGGGTCGTCTTCCGTGGGCGCCACATCGCCCTCGACCGCGCTCTCCGACTCCTCATCACCCTCGACCGCCGCGGTCAGCTGATCCGCCACGGCCTTCGCCGCCTCCGTGATCGCAGCTTCGTCCGCGATCTCCTTGCGGCTCGGGTGGTAGGAGTCGATGAAGTCCTTCACGCGCTTGAGCTCGCCCATGGGCAGACCCGCCATGAGCTCCCATCCGATGCTGAGCGTCTCCTCGATCGTGCGGCCCTCGTC
>JAUVQN010000033.1 GCA_030598125.1 Coriobacteriia bacterium
ACGAAGGCGGAGTGATGGTCGAGATGACCACTCGCATGGGGCCCGCGGGATCGCTCCGGCCGGAAGCGCTCGTCGACGCGGCGCTCGGACCCGTCGATACGCCGTACCGTGTGTCGTCGGTGACGCGCACGGACCTCCTCGCCGAAGAAGGGAACGACTGGCTGAGCCCGCTCGGCTAGAGGAGTCCCCGTGGCCGACATCGCCAGGGAGATGCTCGTCTCCCACGACCCGAACGAGACGCGGGTCGCCATGATCGAGGACGGTGCGCTCGTCGAGTTCTACGTCGAGCGCTCGAAGCGCAGCGTCGTCGGCAACGTCTATCTCGGATGCGTCAAGGACGTGCTTCCAGGTATGGAGGCGGCGTTCGTCGACATCGGGCTCGAGAAGAACGGCTTCCTGTATGTCGACGAGATCGTGACACCCGAGGGTGTCGATGCCGTCCCGAGCCGAGACATCCAGGCGTTGCTCCGTTCCGGCCAGGAACTGGTCGTCCAGGTCCTGAAGGACCCCATGGGCACCAAGGGCGCTCGTATCACCACCGACATCGCGCTGCCCGGCCGTTTCATCGTCCTCATGCCGTACAGCGACTTCGTGGGGGTCTCGCGGAAACTGCCCGCCGCCGAGCGTGATCGGTTGCACGAACTGGTGCAGACCGTCGCCCCGGAGGGGATGGGCCTCATCGTCCGTACGGCCGCCGCGGGTGTCGGCGTGGATGAGATCGGGAGCGATCTCGACTTCCTGCTGAGGCTCTGGAAGCGTGTGAGCCACCAGGCTCGCGAGGGGCTTGCGCCGGAGGTCGTCTACACGGAGATGGATCTGGCCCTGAGGATGGTCCGGGACGTCTTCGGCGAAGACTTCCGGCGTCTCGTCGTGGACGACAAGCAGACGTACGAGAAGGTCGCATCGTTCCTGAAGAAGACGTCGCCCGGACTGCTGCGGCGGGTGTCACAGTACAAAGGGAAGGTCGCGCTCTTCGACTACTACTCACTGCAGGACCAGCTCGAGGCTGCGATGCGGCGGCGCGTCTGGCTTCCCTCCGGCGGTTACATCGCGATCGACGCGACCGAGGCGCTCACGGCCATCGACGTGAACACCGCCAGGTTCGTCGGCAAGAGCAGTCTCGAGGAGACGATCCTCAGGACGAACCTCGAGGCGGCGTCCGAGGTCGTGCGTCAGCTCAGACTGCGCGACATAGGCGGGATCATCGCCGTGGACTTCATCGACATGGAGCGCCCCGAGAACCGAGAACGGGTCATGCGCCGCCTGAGGAAGGCCATGGAGAAGGACCGTGCCAAGACCCGCCTCATGGAGATGTCGCAGCTCGGCCTCGTGGAGCTGACCAGGAAGAACGTGAGCGACGGTCCCTTCAGGGTGTTGAGCCAGGCCTGCCCGGCGTGTCAGGGGGAGGGTCGTGTGTTGTCCGATGCCTCGCGGCGCATCATGATCGAGCGACGCATGCGGGAGATCCTCAAGGCGGGTCGTTCCGAGGCGTATCTCTTCGGTCTGCACCCCGAGAGCCTGTTGCTGGTGAACCGCCCGGGGGCCAACCTCGGGGCGCTGCTGAAAGCGGAGACGGGCAAGCACGTGGCCTTCGTCGAGGACGCGTCGTGCGGGCCGGCGGAGGTGTGCGTGATGATGGAGGGCCGCGTCTCCGCCCTGCGCGACCGGCCAGGAGAGCGTCGGTAGGCGTGTTGCCGCAGGCGACGGCGTGTGTTAGCATCACTCTTCGCGCGTGGACCCCGAAACATCGAGGCAGGTAGCCCATGTACGCTGTCGTGAAGACAGGCGGCAAGCAGCTCAGAGTCGAAGAAGGCGCCGAGGCGGTCGTCGAGAAGCTCGATGCCGACGTCGGTGACGAGGTCTCCTTCGATGTGCTGTACTTCTCGGACGGCGAGAAGCGCGTCGCTGAGCCTGCGGCCCTCTTCGGAGCCACGGTCACGGCCGAGATCGTGGAACACTTCAAGGGCGAGAAGGTCGTCGTGTTCAAGTTCAAGCGCCGGAAGGGCTACAAGCGCACGAAGGGTCACCGGCAGGAGCTCACTCGCGTCCGCGTGAAGAGCATCGTCGCGCCGAAGGGCGCGCTCAAGAAGGCCGCTCCGAAGACGGAGAAGGAGAAGGAGAAGGAGCCGACGGCGAAGGCAGAGAAGGCGCCCGAGCCCAAGAGGACCGAGAAGCCCGCCAAGGCCGAGAAGCCGCCGAGAGTCGAGAAGGCGCCCGAGTCGAAGAAGGCCGAAGCGGCGAAGGCGGAGATTCCCGCGAAGGCGGAGATTCCCGCTGCGAAGGCAGAGCCCGCTCGGTGTGCGGCGGTCAAGGCGGACGGGGAACGCTGCAAGAACAAGGCGAGACCGGAGTCCGAGTACTGCGGTGTGCACCAGAAGAAGCACGAAGGGTAGGGGAGCCTCATGGCTCACAAGAAAGGCCTTGGTAGCACCAGGAACGGGCGCGACTCGCGCGCCAAGCGTCTGGGCGTCAAGCGGTTCGCCGGCCAGCGGGTGACGGCTGGATCGATCATCGTCCGGCAGCGCGGCACCCATCTGCGTCCCGGCGAGAACGTCGGGCTCGGCAAGGACGATACGCTGTTCGCGAAGGTGGACGGCGTGGTCGACTTCAGTCACGGCAAGGAGCGGCGCGTCCACGTCCACCCGGTGTAGGGGCGAGGCGCACGACATACGCAAGACTGTCGGACCCCCGCATCCCTTGGACGCGGGGGTCGTTCGTTGGGAGTTGAGAGCGTGTTCGTCGACGACGTGAAGATCTTCGTCAAGGGGGGCGCCGGCGGCGCCGGCTGCATGTCGTTCCGACGCGAGAAGCACGTGCCCAAGGGCGGCCCCGACGGAGGCGACGGAGGCGACGGAGGCGATGTCGTGTTCGTCGCGGATGCGGGCGTTTCGACGCTCGTCGAGTTCAGCCACAAACGGCACCTCAAGGCGGGACGCGGGCGCCACGGCCAGGGCGCCAAGCGTCACGGGGCGGATGGCGATGATGTCGTGGTGAGGGTGCCGATCGGGACCGTCGTGAGCGACGCCGAGTCAGGCGACGTAGTCGGCGATCTGGATCGTCCCGACGCGAGGGTCGTCGTCGCGAGGGGTGGTGTCGGGGGCAAGGGCAATCCGCACTTCGTCTCGTCGACGCGGCGTGCTCCGGCCTTCGCCCAGCTAGGAGAGCCGATCGAGGGGACGTGGATCCGTCTCGAGCTCAAGCTGTTGGCGGACGCCGCGCTCGTGGGGCTGCCGAACGTCGGCAAGTCCTCCCTCATCGCGCGCATGAGCGCGGCGCGACCCAAGGTCGCCGACTACCCCTTCACCACGCTCGTGCCGAATCTCGGCGTCGTGGACGTCGGCGACCGTTCGTTCGTCGTCGCGGACGTCCCCGGTCTCATCGAGGGCGCGAGCGAGGGCCAGGGGCTCGGGCACGCCTTCCTCAGGCATATCGAGCGGAGCGCCGTGACGCTACACGTGGTGGACCTGTCGGGCGGCTGGGAGGGGCGCGATCCCCTGGCAGACCTGGCGGTGGTCCGCGGAGAGCTCGAGCGCCACGACCGCCGTCTCGCGTCGCGGCCCGCGATAGTCGTGGGGAACAAGCTGGACCTCCCCGGTACAGCCGACGCGTCCGCCAGAGTGGCTGCGGACTGCGAACGACGCGAAGTGGGGTACTTCGCGGTGTCGGCGGCGACGGGTGAAGGCATAGGGCCGCTCGTACGGGCCACCGGTGAGATGGTGTTTAATCTGAAGACGGCGGCTGCCAGTGCCGAGGAGCATCCCGAGGAGACGGTGGGCGCCGTGTACCGGGCCGAGCGTCCCGAGGAGCGCGACTTCGAGGTCGTCTCCATCGGGACACGCGCGTACGAGGTGCGCGGCCGGGGCGTCGAGCGGCTCGTGCTCATGACCGACATGGAGAACGAGGAGGCCGTGGCGCACCTGCAGCGGCGTCTGGAGCGGATCGGTGTCGAGCGCGCGCTCGTGCAGGTCGGCGCCGACGACGGGGACGACGTGACCATCGGGCCGATGAGCTTCGAGTTCGAGCCGGCGATCGAGCTGCGGATCGAGCTCGAGGACGAACGCGACGAGCACGAGGAAGGCGGGTGACGGACCGGTCGTGGACGAGCAGGCGAGACGCACACGACGCATCGTGATCAAGGTCGGCACGTCGACGCTGACCGACGAGCAGGACCGGCTGGATCGAGAGTACCTGCGCGGACTCGTCGACCAGATCGCTCGCCTCCGCTCATCGGGGATGGAGGTGGCGCTCGTCAGCTCAGGTGCCATCGCTGCCGGGATGGAGTCGCTGGGTCTCGCCGCGCGGCCGCAGGACCTGGAGTCCTTGCAGGCCGCGGCGTCGGTGGGCCCGGTCCAGATCGTGAAGGTGTACGAGGGCCTCGTCCGTGACGTGGGAGTGACGGTCGGCCAAGTGCTCCTCACCAGGCACGAGACGACCCACCGTCAGCAGTACCTCTACGCATGCAACACGCTCGAGCGGCTGTTCTCCCTGGGTGTGGTACCGGTCGTGAACGAGAACGACACCACGGCCGTCGACGAGATCACATTCGGCGACAACGATGCCCTCGCGGCGCTCGTGGGCATCATGGTGCGCGCCGACCTCGTCGCGGTGCTGACGGACACGGACGGCGTGTACACGTCTGACCCGCGGACCGACCCGGACGCGACCCTGATGGAGCGTGTCGACGAGATCACGGACGAGATGATCGAAGCGGCCGGAGGGCCTGGCCATGCCCTCGGATCCGGAGGCATGGCCTCGAAGCTCGAGGCCGCGGGGACGCTGATGAAGGCGGGGATCCCGCTCGTAGTCTGCGACGGACGCCGTCCCGGCGTGGTGGCCGAGGTCGTCGCGGGTCGGTCGGTGGGCACGTACTTCGAGGGCGAGCCCAGTGCGCTCAAGGGACGGAAGCTCTGGATCGCCTTCGGCAAGCATGCGTCGGGTTCGATCGTCGTGGACGGCGGCGCGCGCGAGGCCCTGGTGGACAAAGGGAAGTCGCTCTTGCCGGCGGGGGTCACTGGCGTGCGCGGGGACTTCGTCCAGGGCGACTCCGTGCCCGTCGAGGACGAGGGTGGACGGGTCGTCGGGCGCGGGCTCACCGAGCTGTCGTCGGTGGACCTGGCCAAGATCAAGGGACTCAAGTCAGCACAAGTGGCCGACGTGCTGCCGCAGAGGGTGGGCGAGGAGGTCATACACAGGGACCGACTTGTTATCCTGTGGCGGACGGGGGCTGAGGACGCGGGCGCATGCGACCAGGCAGAGGCTGGCCCGTACGGCATCAGGTCACGTGGTCGGCAGGAGGAAGACGCGGCCGGCCGGCCCGCCGAGCCCATCTTCGAGAGTGGCGGTGACGACGAACCCGCGGAGCACGGGCAGGAAGTGAGTGCCGCCGGGCGGTCGGGCGCGATAGCGGCTGACGCGCAGGAGCACGAGGGCCCCAAGAGGAGAGGAAGCTCGATGTCGGAAGTCCAGGGACTCGCGACGAAGGCGCGTGAGGCGGCGACGGGACTCGCCATCACATCGACCATACAGCGGAACCGGGCGCTGCTCGCGATGGCGGCCGCTCTGACGGCGCGTCAGGAGGAGATCGTCGCCGCCAACGGGAAGGACATGGCGGCGGCACGCGAGAAGGGGACCGCGGAACCGCTCCTCGACCGCCTGATGCTCGACCCCGAGCGCATCAAGCTCATGAGCGAGGCCCTGAACGTCCTCACCCAGCTGCCCGATCCCATCGGCGAGGTCGTAGACGGCTACCGCATGCCGAACGGGATCTGGCTACAGAAGGTACGCGTCCCTCTGGGCGTCGTGGCGATGATCTACGAGGCCCGCCCGAACGTCACCGCGGATGCCGCCGGGCTCTGTATGAAGACGGGCAACGCCGTGATCCTTCGGGGCGGTTCGATGGCCACGCACTCGAACCTCATACTCACGGACGTGCTCGCGCGTGCGGCGGAGGGCGCGGGGATGCCCCCGGGCTGTATCCAGTCGGTCGAGTCGACGGACCGCTCCGAGGCGGAGGCCCTCATGGGTCTGCACGGCCAGATAGACGTCCTCATCCCGCGCGGCGGTGCTGGACTCATCAGGAGCGTCGTGGAGAACGCGAAGGTGCCCGTGATCGAGACGGGCGTGGGTAACTGTCACGTGTACGTGCATGAGGGCGCCGACCCGGACATGGCGCGGCGCATCGTCGTCAACGCGAAGTGCCAGCGTCCCGGCGTCTGCAACGCGGCGGAGAGCTTGCTGGTCGACGAGTCCATCCACGAGCGGGTGCTGCCGGCGATCCTGAAGGAGCTCGAGGAGAACCGCGTCGTCGTCTACGGTGACGAGGCCACGAGAGCGCTCGGCGCTATCCCCACCATCGAGGCCGCGAAGGACTCGGACTGGGGCACCGAGTACCTCGATCTGAAGATATCGTGCCGGGTGGTGAGCGGACTCGATGAGGCCATCCGCCACGTCAACACGTATGGGACCATGCACAGCGAGGCGATCGTGACGGAGGACTACGCGGCGGCGCTGCGGTTCCTGAACGAGGTCGACGCCGCGGCCGTGTACGTCAACGCTTCCACGCGCTTCACCGATGGCGGCGAGTTCCAGCTCGGCGCCGAGATCGGTATCTCGACGCAGAAGCTGCACGCGCGGGGCCCGATGGGCCTCACCGCGCTCACGTCCACCAAGTACGTTGCCATGGGGAACGGCCAGATCAGAGGGTGAGGCAGACGCTTCGTCTCGGCATCATGGGTGGGACCTTCGATCCCATCCACTACGGCCATCTCGTCACCGCGGAGGAGGCGCTCGCCCAGTTCGACCTGGAGCGTGTCGTCTTCATGCCGACCGGTCGGCCGGTGGCCAAGTCGCATCAGCGTGTGACGTCCGCGGAGGAGCGCTTCCTCATGACGGTCATCGCCACCGCGCCGAATCGCGACTTCGAGGTTTCGAGACTCGAGATCGATCGGCCGGGCGCGACCTACACCGTCGATACGCTCGAGGACCTGCATCGCGAGCATCCGGATGCGGAGCTCTTCTTCATCACGGGGGCGGACGCAGTGTGGGAGATCCTGACGTGGAAGGAGCCGGAACGCGTCGCCTCGCTGTGCAGGTTCATCGCGGCCACGCGGCCGGGCTACGACCTCTCCCGGTTCATGGAGTCGAGGAACGGTCGGCTCGTCGAGGAGAAGGTGGAGTTCATGGAGGTTCCCGCGCTCGCGATCTCCTCCACCGACATCCGTCGGAGAGTCGCCGACCGGCGGCCGATACGCTACCTGGTGCCCGAGGCTGTCGCCGCGTACGTTCACAAGCGTCACCTCTATGCGGGAGGGGCAGAGGGTGTCTGATCTGAGCTTCGACGAGGCGTTGGCCGCCGTCGACGAGCGTCTCTCCGAGGAATCACGGGAGCACTGTGCGCGCGTGTCCGAGACCGCCGGGCGTATCGCGGATGTCTACGACGTGGATGTCGAGGCGGCGCGGCTCGCCGGTGTGCTGCACGACTGGGACAGGGACACGAGCGCCGACGAGCTGCTGGTGCGCGCGGCCGCCGCGGGCGTCGACGTGACCGAAGAGGACCGTCTCGTACCGTATCTCCTCCATTCGCGGGTGGGTGCGGCGGAGCTCGCGGAACGGTTCCCGGGTCTGGACGAGTCCGTGCTCGAGGCCGTCGCGACGCACACGCTCGGGGCGCTGACGATGACGCCGGTCGCGAAGATCGTCTACGTGGCCGACATGCTCGAGCCGGTGCGATCCTACTCCGGCGTCGAGGAGCTGAGGGACGCGGTCGGCACATGCACGCTCGACGAGCTCTTCCGGCGGGCGTACACGAGGTCGCTCGTGCGCGTGCTCGAGCGCAGGCGGCACATCCATCGGACGACCGTGGAGACATGGAACCGGCACGTGGCCGGAGAACGGGCGTGAGCGTGGAAGAGAGCGAGAAGGACGAGCGCGAGGAGCCCGGCTATCGCTCGAGCCGGCGCACGTCCAGGGCGCGGAAGCGTCGCCGGGTCGGGGAGACGAAGGGCAAGGCGGCGACGGCCGCCCGCACGGGCGCGCAGCGTTTCGGTCTGATCGCCGTGGCCGTGCTCGGCGTGATCGTCCTCGGCTACCTCGCTGTAGTCGGCGTCAACGGCATCGCGAGATGGAATGCGGCAAGGAACGCGGACACGACGCCGCGCCCGTTCGAGGCGTCGGTCGAAGACAACGCGATCATCATCGGGGTCGAGAACGGGGACGTCGAGGGTTTTCTCGCACTGGGGCTCAACGAGGACGCGGGCAACATCGTGGGCATCGGCGTGCCCGGCGGGGCGTTCATGGAGGTGCCCGGGCAGGGGTTCCAGCGCGTCGAGGATAGCTTCGACGCGGGTGCCGACGTATCCACGGACGCTATCTCGAACTACCTCGGGGTGCGGTTCGACAAGTATGCGGTCATCGACTCAGCTTCGTATCAGGCGGCTCTCCAGGGTCAGGACCTGAGCGGCGTGCTCGCTTCCGTCCAAGAGACGAACATGTCGGAGGAGGACCTCACGCGCTTCGGTGCGCGGTTCGACACGACCGCCACGGAGGACGTGGTGATCGTCCCGCTGCCGGTACGCCCGATCAGCCTGGGGGACGAGACGTACTTCGAGCCACAGCTCGACGAGGTGGCCGACCTCATCGAGACGTGGTGGGGTGTGGACCCGACCCTGAGGGGCGATCGCGTTCGCGTCATCGTGTACAACGGCGCCGGCGTGCCGGGCATCGCGGGCGAGGCGGCGCAGTCCCTGATCGCCGAGGGATACCGGGTGGTCGAGACGCGCAATGCGGAGAACTTCGACCACGAGACGACCGAGATATACATCTATCACGGAGACGATCTCGACGGTGAGCGGGTGCGGGAGGTGCTCGGGGTCGGCGAGATCTCGAGGCAGGATGCCAGTCAGGACGTCGCGGACATCATCGTGATCGTCGGCACGGACTTCGTACCGCCAGAGACGGACGGGTGAGGAGCGGTCGTGGGGACGGAGCGTCAAGCTACGTCGCAGGAGTACGCTGTCATGGCAGCCGAGGCTGCCGCTGACAAGAAGGCGGCGGATATCGTCGTGCTGGACGTGAGTCAGCTCGTCGTGATCACCGAGTTCTTCGTGATCGCGACCGGCGCGAACGACCGGCAGGTCAAGACCATCGCCCAGGAGATCGAGCACCGCCTGAAAGTGGCCGGCCTGCCGTCACGGAGCCGCGAGGGTGAGCGCAAGGGCGACTGGGTCCTGCTGGACTTCGGCGACCTGGTGGTGCACGTCTTCCAGCCGGTCGCGCGTGAGTTCTACCGAATAGAGCATCTGTGGGACGACGCGCCTCGGCTCGAGCTTCCGGAGTCTGTGACCGGACTTGCCGGGGCGGAGGCCCCCGCCGAGTGAGACACCGCGTCGCACGCTACACCGTGGACCTGGCGCTCGTCGGGGTTGCTGCGGTGTGGGGTCTGACGTTCGTCATGGTGAAGGACGCGGTGACGCTCTACCCGCCGTTCTCCTTCCTCACACTCAGATTCGCCATCGCCTGTGTCGCGGTGTTCGCCGTCTTTCCGGGGATCGTGCGCAGGTGGAGCAGGCCGGCGGTACTGGCCGGGCTTCCCGCAGGACTCTTCATCACGGGTGGCTACGTCTTTCAGACGCTCGGGCTGATGGGCACCGGGGCGACGCGGACGGGCTTCATCACCGGCATGGCCGTGGTGCTCACGCCGATCCTGCAGGTGCTCGTCCTTCGCCGCATGCCGCAGATCTACGCCATCGCGGGCGTCGCACTGTCCACGGTGGGGTTGTGGCTGCTGTCCTGGGACGGCGGCGCGGGCGGCTGGACGTACGCCGACACGCTCGTGCTGGCGGGCGCGTTCTGCTTCGCGTGCCACTGGATCGCGCTGGGGGCCGTGAGCTCCAAGCATCCTGTCGACGTGCTCACGATGGTGCAGCTCGCGTTCGCCGCCGTCGCGTGCGGGCTCGTCGCCGTGGCGATAGAACGGCCCCTCGCGCTACCGCCGGAGACGTCGGTCTGGCTGGCCCTCCTGGTGACGGGCGTGGTCGCGTCGGCCGCGGCGTTCGCGATCCAGACGTACGCGCTCCGCTACGTCTCGCCGACGAGGGTGGCGCTGATCCTCATCACCGAACCCGTCTTCGCGGGCTTCTTCGGATTCCTGCTCCTCGGCGAGCGGCTCGCTGCCGCCGGCTGGATCGGCAGCGCGCTCATCCTGGGCGGCATGCTCGTCTCCGAGGTACTGGGCAATCTCGGGCGCGCGAAGGAGCCCCTCCCGCTCGAGGTGGAGGTCTGACCGGCGATCGGTGTTCTTTCCTCATGCCACCTGCGCTTCATTGACCCCGG
>JAUVQN010000009.1 GCA_030598125.1 Coriobacteriia bacterium
CTCGTTCCGGGCGATGGAGCACGTGGGGTCCGTCACGGCGTTCGGTCCCAGAGGCGCGGGAGGGACGGCGGAGCACCTCGCGTTCGACCATGTCGCGGGAGAGCTGCGCGCCATGGGCTACGACGTGGCGGTCCAGGACGTCGTCGTGCCCGGTGGTTCCTCGCACAACGTGATCGCCGAGAAGCCGGGCTCGACGGCGGACATCGTGCTCTTCGGTGCGCACCTGGACAGCAAGCCGCCGTCGCCGGGCGGCAACGACAACGCGTCCGGTGTCGCGGTCGTGCTCGAGCTCGCGCGGCTGCTCGCCGATGCGGAGACCGCGCCCACCGTGCGGTTCGTGGTGTTCGGTGCCGAGGAGATCTCCGGGCCCTCGTCCGACGACCACCACTTCGGCTCCCGCCAGTACGTGGCGGCCCTCTCGGAAGCCGAGCGTGCTCGCGTGCATGCGATGGTCTCCATCGACATGGTCGGCTACGGCGACACGTTCAACGTCCGGAGCATGGGAAGCGGGCCACAGGCTGCGGTCGCCTCGCTGCAGGCGTGGGGCGTGCATACCGGACAGCCGCTCCCGTACCTTCGCGATCCCGGTCGCTACGGCTGGAGCGACCATGAGGGTTTCGAGCGCGTCGGTATCCCCGCGGCGTGGGTGGAGTGGCGCCAGGACCCGGACTACCACACGGTACGCGACACGGCCGCGCACGTGCAGCCGGAGCGGGTGCGCGCGTCGGGACGACTGCTTCGTGGTTGGGTGCTCGGCATGACACCCGAGACACTCGACGCACTCCGGTAGGCGCCATGGACCCGCACCACTTCGACGAACTCGCGGAGGGCTACGACGAAGCCCGTCCGCTCCACGCCGGCTGCTTCGCGGCAGCGCTCGATCGTCTGGCGGCCATCGTGCCGCCGGAGCAGCACCCGGAGCTGATCGAGCCTGGGATCGGTACGGGGCGCGTGGCCATCCCGCTCGCGGCGCGCGGCTACCGCGTGACCGGCGTCGACACCTCCGCGGGGATGCTCGCCGTACTCGAGCGCCGACTCGACGAGCTCGAGAGCGCGGGGGAAGCGCGACCAGCTGTCACCGCGGTGCGCGCCGACGCCACGGCCCTCCCGTTCGCCGACGCATCGTTCGACGTCGCGGTCGCCGTGAACCTCTTCTACTGCGTGCGCCCGTGGAAGGCTGCGGCCGACGAGCTCCTCCGCGTCGTCCGTCGTGGCGGCGCGATCGTGATTATGCACACCGGCGCGGGAAGGTCCGTCCCGGCCGTCGACGCGCGCTACCGTGAGCTCGCCGCCGAGCTCTGCTCGACCATCTCTGCCGAAGGGGCCGAGTCGGACGAGCAGGTCGCGGAGTACCTCGCGTCACGCGGCTGCGACGTCCGCTGGGAGCGCGGCGACTGGACGTGGACCGGGTGCGTGTCGCTCGAGCGAGCGCTGGACGGGCTCAGGGAGCGGCGCTGGGGCTTCACGCTCCAGACCCCCGACGACGTGCATGCTCGCATCCTCGGCCGGCTCGAGGGCGAGCTCTCGGCGAGCTCCGGCGACCTCGGCGAGGAGATAGAGGTCGAGGACGAGCTGTACTTCGCGCTGGCCACGGTGGGCTGAGCGCGCAGACGCATCCGGACCGTCTTCAGACGGCGCGAGCGAGACCGGGGTGATCGCGGGCCTCGTCGATGAAGGCGGCCATCCGCTCGATGGGCACACCGTCGGGGACGTGCGATCCCGGTGTGGCGACGTAGGGCGCCCCCGTCATCGTCGCCGCCATACCTCGAGCGCGTTCACCGAGCGTGGTCTCGTCTCGTCGCACCAGCTCCTCGGCATCGAGGTTCCCGAAGAGGACGAACCCGGGCGGCACGGAGTCGCGGGCGCGGGCCAGGTCGGTCCCGGCGGTGATAGACATCCCGAGCGCGCCCGTGGCCGAGACGAGAGAGACCAGGCGTTCGGCGTCGCCGCTCATGTGGATGACGGTATCACGGCGCCGGGCACACACGTCGGCGACGACCTTGTGGAGCGGCCCGAGCGCGTGCTGCTCGAAGTGACGCGGATCGATCGGCACCGCCATGGGCTCGGCCACCCACACGACGGAGGCGCCTGCGCCGACGGCCGCCCGTGCCAGCGTCTGCACGGTGCGCGTCTCCCGACCGAGGAGTCTGTCGACCTCGCCCGAGTCGCGCATCAGGAGCGAGAACATCCGATCGGGCCCGATCCGCGCGGAGGCCGTCGTGAGCGGACCCCAGACCTGACCGACGACCGGGCGGTCTCCTTCGGCCAGCTCTTGGATGGTATCGGTCCAGCGACGCATCGGCATGGTCGGGGCGTCGATCGGTCCGCCGTCCGACTCCGCACTCGCCAGCTCGTCCTGGCACTCCGCCCACGCACTCACCACCTCGAGCGGGGGCATGAACGTGAGCGCGAACGCGCTTCCCCACGACCGCGCGTGGTGCGCGGCGAAGCCCGCGTTCGTGAAGTCCGCCACGCCGGGACCCTCGTAGGGCTCGCGCGCCGGTCCGCCGGTCGCGAAGACCGGCAGGTGTGTGGCGCTCCTCACGATGTCTGGCAGTCTCGGCATGCGGGCTCGTGTCCTCCGGGTCGGCCGGACGTTCATCGCGGCCAGCGTCGAGTCTGCCACACTAGCCCCTGACCGGCTCGCTCGGACGGTCCGCCAGACGCGGCGAAGGGGTCCCAGATGGCACGTGCGCTCGCCACGGTCTCGCTCCTGATCCCGGCACTCGCGCTGACCGGGTGCGGCGCATCCGTCCCGGACGCGCTCGTGCGCGACGTCGAGGTGCCCGACCTCTCCGGGATGACCCTCGACGAGGCGACCGAGGCTCTGGGCGCTGCCGGGTTCGTCGTCGGGGACGTGGAGTACGACGCCGCATCCGCCGAAGCGACGTGGACCGTCGTCGCGCAAGACCCCGACGAGCCGGTACCCGACGGCACGGCCATCGCGCTGCTGCTCGCGGGAGCGCCTCCGGTGGACGTGCCGGACCTCGCCGGGCTCGACGAGGCGACGGCGACTGAGCGTCTGACCTCTGCGGGGCTCGCCGCCGGCGCGTCCGAGCACGCCTACCACGACACGGTCCCCGCGTCTTCGGTGGCGTCGCAGTCGCCGGCTCCCGGCTCCGTCGTGCCCAGCGGCACCGTCGTCGCGATCGTCCTGAGCGACGGTCCGGAGCCGCCTCCTTCGGACTCGCTCTCGATGGAGCTCGTCGAGACGATCTCCGGGGACTACTCGCCGAAGTCGGTCGTCGCCACGCAGGAGGGACACGTCTTCGCGCAGAACATGATGTATCGCCACAACGTCACCGTCTTCGACGACGAGACGCGCCAGGAGCTCGCGACCATACCGGACAGCGTGGACCTCACGGCGTTCGGCTACCCGGAGTACCCGGGCGCCGTGCGCGGCGGTCCCGTCGAGGCCGCGGTGACGCCGGACGGGCGCTACGTGTACGTCTCCAACTACTCGATGTTCGGGCCCGGCTTCGAGCACCCCGGCGACGACGTCGGTGGTCCGGATTCCGGCGTGGACCCGAGTTTCGTCTACCGGATCCCCACGGACACGCTCGAGATCGACCAGGCGATCGAGGTCGGTTCCGTCCCCAAGTTCCTCGCGGTGACACCCGACGGCCGCTACGTGCTCGTCAGCAACTGGATCTCCCACGACCTCTCCGTAATCGACACCGGACTCGGCGAAGAGGTCCGACGCATCCCGCTGGGTCGCTACCCCCGCGGTATCGCCGTGGACTCGGACTCACGGACGGCGTACGTCGCGGTCATGGGCTCCCGTGACGTCGCGACCGTCGATCTCGAGACGTTCGAGGTCGGCTGGATCCGCGGGGTCGGCTCCGCTCCGCGCCACCTCGTGATCTCGCCCGACGACCGCTACCTCTACGCGACCATCAACGGCGAGGGCAGCACCGCCAAGGTGGATCTCGAGACCGGGGAGGTCGTGGCCAAGGTCGCCACGGGGTCGGCGCCCAGGAGCATGGCGATGGCCCCGGACGGCCGCTCGCTCTACATCGTCAACTACGAGTCGAACACGGTGAGCAAGGTCCGCACGGAAGACATGGCGGAGATCCAGGAGCTCGACGTCGGCGTCCATCCGATCGGCGTGACGTATGTCGAGGACGCTCGCGAGATCTGGGTGTCCTGCTACCGGGGGGCAGTTCTTCGTCTTCCACGATTCCTGAGAAGGGGTCCGCCCGCCTCGCGCCGGAGAAGGGGTCCGCTCGCGCGCCAGATGGCTGCGTCGCTACACCTCGTAGACGTAGACGAGCGCGCGGGGGTCCTCGTCCACGAGGCGCATGCTGTGGAACCGGTAGCGGTGCGAGGCGATCCGGGTACCGGGTCGGAGCTCTCTGGTGAGTTTGGTCTCGAGCGCGTCGTTGGTGTGCTGCCAGAGGTAGCACGTGACGACGTCGGCGTCGCTCACGTCGCTGCGGAAGATGTCGCCGAAGCGGACCTCGACCCGGTCGCCGAGTCCCAGCACGGCGACGGCCAGTCGGGTCCACGCGTACCGCAGCGGGTCGAGCTCGATACCCACGGCCCTCGCCCCGAACCGACGCGCCGCGGTGAACAGCACGCGGCCGTCACCCGAACCCAGGTCGTATACGGTCTCTCCGGGCCTGAGCCCGGTCATGGAGAGCATCCTTCGCCCCCTGGAGCGCCGTGTCGGTGACCACGGCGCGCCCTTCGCCGCCGTCCACTGGATGGACAGCAGCAGGCCGAGGAGCACGGCCAGCAGCACGGTCCGGCGTTTCGTCGGTCGAGCCACGCGGGATACCTCCCGAGCACTGAGCGGGTCGCGAGCACGCCCCAGGATACGCGAAGACCTCGAGAAGAGGTGCACCGGCGGGATCGGCGCCCTCGGATCGCTTCTGCCGCCTACAGCAGGTTCGAGGCGAGCCTCGCCGCCGAGTTGCGGAAGCGGTGCCACTTGCTCCAGCCCTCGACGTCGAGGAGCGTGATCTCGATGCACCGCTCGCGGTCGTGGGCGAAGATCTCCTCGTGCGTGCGCGCGAGCTCCTCGTTGTAGACCCACATCATGAGCTCCTTGTGGAGCTGGAGCGCCCGGATGTCGAGGTTCATCGTGCCGATGGCGAGTACCTTCGAGTCCACCGTGATCGTCTTGGAGTGAAGGAACCCGTCCTGGTACTGGAATATGCTGCCCCCGGCCTGCAGGAACTGCTTGTAGTAGGACTCCGCCGCCCAGAAGGGCAGGCCCTTGTCGAGCCACTTGCCCGGCATCATGAGTTGGATGTCGACGCCGCCGAGTGCGGTGTTGACCATCACGTCGTAGAGGCCCGCGTCAGGTATGAAGTAGGGGGACTGGATCCATGCGTGGTGCCGCGCGTTCGCGATCGCGACCATGTGCGCGCGCCTGCACGACTCCCAGGGGTCGTCGACGCCTTGCGCCACCGTCTGGGTGAGGATGTCGCCTTGCTCGCCGGGCGGGTCGGGAGCGGGGAAGTACCTGTCCTCGAACAAGCTCTTGCCCGTGACCTCGAGCCAGCGGATGGCGAAGAGCTTCTGGATCTCCGCCACGCCTTGTCCCGTGTAGCGCATGTGCGTGTCGCGCCAGCTCGGGAAGCGCTCTCCGCCGTCGATGTACTCCTGCCCGACGTTGATGCCGCCCGTGTAGCCGAGATCCCCGTCGATGATCACCATCTTGCGGTGGTTGCGGTAGTTGGCGCGGCCGAGGTCCTTGACGTCGCTCTCGTACTCGGCGCCGGCGTGCTTCAGACTCTTGAGCTCGGTCTTCTTGTACTGGAAGTTGCCGATGTAGTCGTTCATGATCCGCACCTCGACACCGGCCTTCAGGCGCTCGTGCAGGATGTCGGTGATCTTCTTGGAGAGCTCGTCTTGCTCCCAGATGAAGTAGGCCATGTGGATCGAGGACTGTGCAGCCGCCAGGTCGGGCAGCAGCCGATCGTACTTCTCCCCGCCGTTGGGGTAGATCTCGAGCGTCTTCACGGGAAGCGGTGCGGCGTCGTTGGTACGGAGTATCGATCGGCCGATCGAGACGAACCAGGTATCGCGGTACGGTCCGGCCAGCCGGGCGACATCCGCTTCGTTGCGCTCGTAGATCGGCTTCATGAACTCGCGCAGCAGCTCCACGCGCGCCCAGTTCTTCGGGTCGTTCTCGTAGATGAGCTTCCAGTTCCGGCCCAGGAAGAAGTAGAAGACGAGCCCGATGACCGGGAAGAGGATCAGGAACAGGAGCCACGCGAGCGAGGTGGTGGGCGGACGGTCCTCACCGACGATGACGATGACGACGCCGATCCAGTAGGCGACCAAGGCGATGTAGACGATCGCCTCGACGATGAGCGTGATCTCTGCCCAGTCCATCTCGTCATCCCCTCATTCGGAGAAGCCCTCTCGCTTGCATGAGTCTACCCGACCCGCGCGGACGTACCGCGGCTGAGCGGGAGGAATGCGGATCGCGGGAGGAGCCCCTCAGTCCGCGAAGATGGTGCGGCAGACGTCGGCTCGGGAGACGATGCCGACGAGCTTGCCGTCCTCGACGACCGGGAGGCGCCTGATCTGCTTGGCGACCATGGTCGCAGCGGCCTTGAGCGCGTCGTCGTCCGGCGAGTACGTGAGGGGCTTGCGGATGACGAGCTCGTCGATCGGATCGTCCTTGCTGGCCTTGGCCGTCTGCGTGAACTCGTCGAAGCGATCCACGAACGTGCCGCTCGAGAACATCAGGTCCTCGAACTTGGGCATGACGGCCCGGATGAGGTCGCCTTCGGAGAGGACGCCTACGAAGCAGTCCTCGGCATCCACGACCATGAGGTCGCTCGCCTGCGACGTGGCGAACACGTCGGCCGCTTCGCACATGGTCGAGCCGATCGGGATGCGAGCGTAGTTGAGGTTCATCATGTCGCGGATCTGCATGCGCGCTCCCCCGGTCTCCGTTGCGCTTCCTCGTGGACCTCGTCCGACGGACGAGTGCGCCGGATTCTACCAGAAGAAACCGCCTCTGACCAGGCGATAGACGTGTGGTGAGGACACTGGTGGGACAGTGTGGCGGGCAGGGGCGCGCCGGTCGCGTGCGGCCTACGGCTCGTCGAACATCCAGCGTATCTGCCGTCGCGGCAGGCGCTCCACGGCCCCTTCGCCTCCGAGGACCGTGACGACTTCGACGACATCCATGTGCTCCCGCACCGCCCAGTCAGCGCCCGGGGCGAGACGGGTGGAGGGCGTGAGTACCAGGCCGGAGCCTCGCTTGGCCTGCATGGCCGCGCCGGCCAAGGCGTCGGGGAACGTCTCGCCGGTCGCGATCGCGACATCGTCCCACGCGAGCCCTTCGTCCTCGCCGTGCCGGGCGAGCATGAACGACGTGTCGTAGCGGTCGGTGCCCGCGAAACGGGTGGACTCGGGGACGCCGGCCTCCTCGAGTCCTGCCATGACCGTGGCGGTCAGGGCGCCGAGGCCTCCGGCCACGTACGCCCGACTCGTCTCGAAGGAGCGGATCGCGTCGGCTGCGACCGGCGTGAGTGTCTCGGGCCGCGACAGGAGTATCGGGCGACCGGTGTATGCGGCGACGGTCGCCGATCCGAGCGCGTCGGCGAACTCGAGTCCCGTGGCGACGTAGAGCGAACCGTCCCACTCGGCTCCCGAAGCCCTCCGGGCGTCGATGGTCGCCGACGCGATGAGGGCGGCCGTCTGGTAGCGGTCGCTGCCGCCGATGCGGCTCACGGTGACGCCGGGTACGGAAGCGAGGCCGGCGGCCACCGATGGCGACACGGCGCCTTCGCCGCCGAGCACGACGACCTCGCTCGCTCCGAGACGCGCGATCTCGTCCTTCACGAAGTCGGGAAGCATGTCCTGGCCGACGAGCAGGACGGGCGCATCGAGCGCTCCAGCGAGCGCAGAGCCGCCGAGCGCATCCGGCCAGTCCTCACCCGAACAGATGACGGCGTGTGTGGTGGAGTCGCTGGGGAACGCCAGCTGCGAGGCCGCGAGTGCTGTGCCGTAGCGATCGGTGCCGGCCACCTGCGCGATGTACGGGGCATAGTCGTCGACCTCGACGATCTGGAGGTGACGGTAGGCGGTCACGTTGTCGTGGTCCCAGTACGGGTACTTCGCGAGCCGCTCCACGGCGTGGCCGACCGTGCCGCTCTGCTCGAGTGCCCAGTACCATGTGTGTTCGGCGTTGGCCCACTTGTAGAAGACGAGCGCGTGATAGCCGGGCTTCACGATCATGTCGCCGGGCTGGAGCTCGTCGCGATGGATCTCGTCGCCCAGCGGAGGAAGGGTCCGGGACGTGTACGAGTTGCCGAGCTTCCACGCCATGGACGTCATGCCGGAGCAGTCCTGGCGATAGCCTTCGAAGTAGTGAGCCTGGCTGTAGGACACCTCGAGGTCCACCCAGCGCTTCGCTCGGCCGATGATCTCCAGGCGCGTGATCGCCGACGCGTCGGTCGCGGGCACGACGACCGCGGCGGTCGTCAGCACGACGGCGATCGCGGTCAGGGTGAGGATCCGTCTCAGCATCTCGTGTCCTCCCGGGGCAGCGTGGTCGAGTGGATTATCGGCATGTTCGGGGTGCCAGTCGAGAAGCGCGGGACGAGCGGCGAGTCTTCACTCGCCCAGGCCGCACGTTCTCGCAGGTAGATGCAACAATTGTTACATCGCGAACCCTGGCATCGGGTGTGCGTCCGGGTGTATGCTCGACCCACACGCTCGCCTCGCCGGCACGGGGCAACCGCTCGCACCGGAGGAGGCGCACACCCTATGGCTCACGTTCGCTCGCTCTTCTTCGAAGGGCCGCTCGCCGGGGTGGAGAACAAGGCACTCACCGCCTATCAGCTGGGCCGTCCGAGCGAGATCATCTGGAACATCACGGACCGCTGCAACCTGCGCTGCGACCACTGCTATATGGCCGCGGACGGGCATGCTCGCGAGGAACAGCTCTCCGACGACGAGACGATCGCGCTCGTCCACCAGATGGGCGAGGCCGGCGTGCCGATCCTCTTCCTCACGGGCGGCGAGCCGCTGCTGAGGGCGAACTTCTGGGACATCCTGACGGAGGCGCGCGAGCAGGACATGAACGTCACGATCTCGACGAACGCCACGATGATCGATGCCGAGGTCGCCCGTAGGCTGAAATCGCACGGCGTCGACTACATCGCGACGTCGCTCTACGGACCCGACGACTTCCACGATGCGATGGTGGGCGTTCCCGGTACGAGAGCGCGTGTCGTCGAAGCGATCCGCGTGCTGCGCGCGGAGGGCGTCGGTGTGGCGATCAAGAGCGCCGTCAGTCGCGATACCTGGCCTCACGTGTACGACCTCATCCAGGAGGCGAAGGACCTGGATGCGGGCCTCATCTACCTGTGCGACCTCATCACGTCGGGCAGGAGCGAAGGAGAAGAGGGCGAGCGCGTCACGTCGGCCGAGTGGCGCGAGCTCGCCGACTTCATCCTCGAGGACATGCTCGACCCCGACAGCCGGCTGGAGTACGACATCGGTGCACTCCCCTCGGTCATCCCGTATCTGGCGGAGAAGCTGCTCGAGCGGGGACACGATGTCAGCCGCGCCCTCGAGCGCCTCACCATCATGAGCGCCTGCCCCGTAGGCAAGGGCCACATGAGCATCAACTCCGAGGGCGGCATCATGCCCTGCCAGTTCGCGCAGGACTGGACGGTGGGCAACGTCCGGGACATGACGCTCGACGAGGCCGTCCGCGAGCTCTTCGAGCTCGACGCTCTCGAACCGTCTGGCCAGTGCGGTCCGTGCGAGTACTCGCGCATCTGTCGGGGCTGCCGCACGAAGGCGTTCCACGAGTTCGGCGATCCGATGGGCGAGGACACGACCTGCATCCTCCATGCGGAAGGGGACCGGGCGCCGCTCAAGAAGGCGGTCTTCGCGGCTGCATCGGCAGGGGCGCCGTGCGCGATGGGCGGCTGTACGTAGCGAGCGGAGTTCCACCGCCGCCGAGCCGATCCGGCTGGGCGTATCACCGAGAGTTCAGGCGGTCGCCTCGCGTCGCGTGGCGAGCCGTTGGCCCACTTCCCACAGCAGGACGCCGGTGAGCCCGCCGAGGAGGTTCACGATCAGGTCCTGCAGGTTGTTCGCGTAGTCGCCCACGCCCGTGTTGGGGATCGTCAGCACCGCGAAGTACTCGATGATCTCGATGAACGCGCCGAGTCCGAGCGTCACCATGACCACCAGGAACGGCTCGAACGCTCCAAGGACGAGGCCAGCCTCGCGGAAGATGTACGACAGCACTATCGCGGCGACCATCGAGTTGTAGAAGTGGACGAACTTGTCGTAGCGGATGCCCGCGAAGTAGTGGTTGTAGAGCGAGACGCCGTCACTGGGATAGAGGAAGCCGCCGGCGAAATGGGCGACGATGCCGATCTGCACCAGGACGAGCAGCCAGATCGGGTACTCGAAGCGCCTGAGGAGCCACCAGCCGAGGCCGGTGAGACCGAGGATGGTCACGGCGTAGAGGCCGAACTCAGGCTCCGCGACGGCGTACGCGTAGAGTGTCGTGCCGGCGAGGAACGCCACGTTCACCGCGATGAACACGTCGAACGGCTTGATGCGGTGTGGACTCCGCGCCCCCGTGTCGCTAGTCATGAGCCTCCGCTGCCGGCATGGCGCGCCAGCGTCGTAGGTCGGTCGTGTGCAATGGTACCGCGCACCGTCTCGTGTTGTCCTCGGAGCGGACAGTCGCTCACCCGCGGGCAGTCGCTCACACGCGGCGACCGCTCAGCCACGAGAACATGAAGTACGAGATCGTGATGAGTACGCCGCCGACCATGATCCGGGTGACGTCGATGACAGGCCGCCACGAGACGTCCCCGTCTCGGATGACCCACGCCCCCACCGGACGGCTCGAGATGCCGAAGCCCACGCCCGAGCCTTCGCCCTCTCCGCCGCCGTCACCCTCCGGCGCGTGTCCGACGCCGCCACCTCCGCCGCCACCGCCCTTGATGGAAGCAGCCGGGATGATGGTCACCCCGTCCCTCTCGACGGGCTCTCCGTACACGCGCTTCACGTGGTACAGGTCGCTCGCGCGGCCCACTATCTCCTCCGCTGTCGTGCTCATCGCGCATCGCCTCCCGGATGTCGTGTCTCCCCGTAGATGATTCCCAGCTCGCACGTCGGTTCCACGGTCGTGTGGCAGGGTCCGCCTCAGCGGTCTCCCTGGGCTCCTTCGGCACGATGGTTGCAGCGGTCAGGACGACTAGTTCTTCTACCAGGGGATTCAGTGGCACTGAACGCACGACGCGACTCTGGCTTCGTCGCGGCCGCGCTGACTATCGCGGTCGTCGCCGTCGTTGCCGTGCCCGTGTGCATGATGGTCTCGTGCGGCATGGGCGCGATGGGTCATGACTGTGGACTCGCTGGCCCCCTCCACTGCGACGCGTTCTCGGTCTCCGAGGGCGGGCTGATCGGCACCATCGCCGCCGTCCTCCTCTTCGTGTTCGTGGTCTTCGCCCTGCTCGTGACCGCGTTCGAGTCGGTCGTGCGCGAGGGCCGCACGGTCCCTGCCGAGGTGGTCGTCTCGCGAGACCCGCCTGGCGATCGCCTGAACGAGCGACTCCTGCTCTAGGATCCATCTCCTTCCTCGGACCGCACCGGGCGCGCGCCCGATGCGGTACTCGGACGGTCCCGTCGACGCCAGAGGAGTGAGATGGACCTGTTCTTCGCCATGCTGTTGCTGGGCCTCGCGACGAGTGTCCACTGCGTCGCCATGTGCGGCAGCATGGTCGCCACATACGCTGTCAAGGACGGCTCGACCGGCTCGATCGGCCGTCGCGCCCTGCCGCACGTGGCATATCAGACGGCGAAGATCCTCAGCTACGTCCTAGTCGGGCTCGCGTTGGGCGCGATCGGCGCCGCGTTCGATCTCGGTGGCGTACGCGGGTGGGTGACCATCGCGGCGGGCGTCTTCATGGTGCTCCTCGGACTCAACATGGCCGGGCTGGCGCCGTGGTTCAGGAAGCTCGTGCCCCGGGCGCCGCGTGTCCTCACGGATGCTCTCAAGCGCACGCGCAGGAAGGCCAAGGACGATGTGGCCGAAGGGCGCTCGAGCCTGACGACCCCGGCGACCTTCGGCATCCTGACGGGGCTCATGCCCTGCGGGCCGCTGCAGTCGGCGCAGCTCGCCGCGGTCGCCGCCGGTTCCGCCGCAGCGGGTGCGATGGCGATGCTCGGATTCGGCCTCGGCACCGCCCCTCTCATGCTCGGCTTCGGTCTCGTATCCGGCTTCCTGGGCGCGAGGTTCAAGAACCGCATGATGGTCGTCGCGGCGATCCTCATCATGGGCTTCGGTCTCGTGATGGTGAACCGCGGCGCGATGCTCGTGGGCTTGCCGGTCACGTACGACACGGTGAAGCAGGCGGTGCTCGGCGCTCCCGAGGTCACCGTCGATGCGGACGCGTACACGACGTCGCCGGACGGCTACGTCGAGGTGCCGCTCACCATCAGCGAAACGCGCTTCGTGCCCTCGACGCTGTCGATCCCCGCCGACAAGCCCGTGCGCCTCGTGGTGGACCGCCAAGAGGACACCGGGTGCTCGGACCAGCTCGCCGTGCCGCAGCTGGGGGTGCTCGCCGATCTGAGGCCGTTCGATACGACCGTCATCGAACTGCCGGCCGCGGAGGCCGGATCGTACACGCTCACCTGCGGGATGGGCATGATGGCCGGCCAGATCCTCGTGGGAGGCGCGGCCGCGTCCGCCGCTGGCGGCGGCGTGACGTACGTGCTGCTCCTCGTCGGCGGTGTCGTCCTCGCCGTGCTCGTCCTGCTGCTCGTCCGGCTCCAGGGACGGAGCACCCGGGCATCCGGCGGCGGACGGGACGGCTCGCCGAAGAAGCGTTCTTCCTCGGGCGACCCCGCAGCGACCGGGGTGCTCGGTTTCACGACGACCCAGATCCTGCTCGTCGGCGTGGCCATCGGGACCGCCGTCCTGCTGGGCCTCGTGCTCGGAGGCGCGCCC
This sequence comes from Coriobacteriia bacterium, assembly GCA_030598125.1. Lineage (GTDB taxonomy): Bacteria > Actinomycetota > Coriobacteriia > Anaerosomatales > JAUVQN01 > JAUVQN01. The sequence continues at coordinate 12,956 of JAUVQN010000009.1, forward strand.
GGATGACAGATGCCGACGTGACCGGACATACACGACTGATGAAGGACGCCCGCATGCGCGGGCGAGATGGGAGTCGATCATGGAAGCGATAGAGATCCAGACCAGCGGCACACACTGCGGGTCGTGCACGATGCTCATCGAGATGACGGTCGACGAGCTCGAGGGAGTGGAGTCGGTCAACGCGGACCACGCCACGGGCCTCGCGCGCGTCACCTTCGACCCGGACAGGATCGCTCCCGAGGCGATCGCGTCCGCCATAGAAGAGGCCGGCTACGGTGCGGAGATCCTCCGCCGGGCCAACTGAGGAGGCGGGCATGTCACAGACCGATCAGAGGGAGTCGATCGACCGCCGCGTGTGGCGGTGGGCGATCGTGGGCGCGATCGTGCTCGTGGTCTTCTTCACCACGTACCAGCTGACCGCCGCGAGTGGCCAGGATACGGTATCCACCTCCGGGCAGGAGGCCACCCAGGCGGCATACACGGGTGACGGTGCCGTGGCGGCCTCCGCCGACGGCGGGTGCGCGTGCTGCGGCACGTCCTCGAGCGAGCCCGTGGAGGGCTTCACCGCCGACGCGGGCGGCGTCCAGGTCGTCGACGTCGACGTGTCCGACGGCTTCGCGCCCAACGTCATCCGCGCGAAGGCCGGCGTGCCGATGGAGATCACGTTCGGGCAGGGATCGGGCTGCATGGCCGAGGTCATGTCGGCGGATCTCGGCTTCTACGAGGATTTGCAGAGCGGGCCGAGGACGATCGCCCTGCCAGCGCTCCAGCCAGGCGAGTACGGGTTCTCCTGCGGGATGGAGATGGTCTTCGGGTCGATCGTCGTGGAGTGAATCGGGATCCTGCGCCGCGCCGCCCCTTCGTGAACAGCGTGTAGAGTGCTGCCCATCACAATGGGATGAAGATGGCGCGCCCAACGGCCGAAGGAAAGGCTGAGGGCACGCCTGCATGGAGCGCTGAGCTGTGGATCCCCGCACGAGACTCGTCCTGCTCGCGGCCACCGTCACCATCCTCCTGGCGGGCGGCGGGCCTGCTGCGGCTCAATCGTGCGGCGCACCTCGCGCCGAGGCGGAGTTGTTCCACGCCACAGGCGACTACAAGCCTCAGGTGTGGGGCGACACTCTCGTGTACAGCCGGTACGACCAGGGCGCGTACGTCGTCATGTCCCGGGACCTCGACACCGGCCAGACCGGACCGGTCTCGCCGACGACCAACCGTCAGTGGGACCCGGACATCCACGCCGACCGCATCGTATGGCAAGACGATTCCGGTCCCGACGCGGACATCGTCGTGTTCGACCGGATCTCCGGCGAGGAACGACGCCTGGAGCTCGCGGGCAGCCAGTACAGCCCCGCCATCTGGGGCGACACCCTCGTCTACGAGGAGTTCATCGGGCACAGGATGAACCTGGTCGTGCATGACCTCGCCACCGACGAGGCGAGACGCCTGCCGGTCGGTCCGGTCGCGGCTCC
>JAUVQN010000057.1 GCA_030598125.1 Coriobacteriia bacterium
ACCGCCACGTCGGAAGAGACCGATCCCGCCTCGGCTGTGGAAGGCCTCCGGGCGGGCGGAGTGCGCGTGGCGATGCCCCGGGTGGCGGGACCCCACACACTAGAGCTGCACTGGGTGGACGAACCGGCCGAACTCGTCACGGGCGCGTACGGCATCCTCGAGCCGTCACGACACGCCGCCCCCGCCGAGCCTCGCGTGATCGACGCCGCCCTCGTGCCGGGTGTGGCGTTCGACGCCGCCGGGCACCGACTCGGATTCGGTGGAGGCTACTACGACGTGCTGCTGCCCAGGCTGCGCGAGAGCGCCCTCGTCATCGGACTTGCCTTCGACGAGCAGGTCGTGGACGAGGTGCCGACCGGATCCGACGACGCCACTGTGGACGTGGTGGTCACGCCCTCGGGACTGCTTCGGGTGCTCTGAAGTCCCGCCGCTCGAGCCCCACGCCGCGCGCGACCCGAGCCCGCTCCGGAGCGTCGTGCAGCACCTACTGCCAGGCCAGCGAGGGGATCTCCTCCGTTGTCACGAACTCGTAGCCGCGGTCCTTGAGCCCCTGGATGATGGCGGGCAGCGCCTCGATCGTGGCAGTGCGGTCGCCGCCCCCATCGTGCAGCAGGACGACCGACCCGCACTCGGAGGTGGAGAGGACCTCAGACGTGATCTGCTCGGGTGTGGGGCTTCTCCAGTCCTGCGGATCCACCGTCCACAGCAGCACGTAGTTGCCGGCCTGCTCGCTCGCCGCATACACCGACGGCGTGTCGAGCCCTCCGGGCGGACGGTACCAGCCCGGCCTCACACCGGTCGCGCGTTCGATCGCGTCCCGGCACGCATCGATCTCCGCCATCGCGGTCATGGGATGCCCGACGCGCGTGCGCACGTGCGTGTAGCTGTGATTCCCGACCATATGACCCTCCTCGACCACCCTGCGGGCGAGGTCGGGATGGAGATCCACTCTGCTGCCCAGCATGAAGAAGGTCGCATGGACCCGCTCGGCGGCGAGGATGTCGAGGATGCGATCGGTCTGCCCCGGCCACGGACCGTCGTCGAACGTGAGCGCCACCACCTTGTCGTGCGGAGACAGCTCGACACGCCTGAGCACCATCGGCGCGGGCTCCTCGATGACACGCTCGTCGACCACCTGACCGCTGAGCTCTCCGAGCGTCAGCTCGCGCACTCCAACGGCACCGGGAGACACGAGCCGCACGAAGGAACCCTCGCCTTCTTCGACGACGGGGATCGGGATCGGCTCCCGTTCCGTCATGAGGGGCTCGACCACGTCGTCGCCCGGTGCGGTCTGGACGTCCACGGGCCGCACGATCCGCATCCCCGGACCGACCGGCTCGCCGTCGGCACGCACGCCGACGGGCTCTCCCCGGCCGACCTCCACGACGCTCCCGTCGGACGCCGCTACGACGTCCCCGTCGGACGACGTCACGAGCCCGGCGTCGATCAGGTCCTGGATCCGCGTCCCGACAGCCACGTCGTGCCGCACGCCGTCCACCGTCACGGGGATAGCGAGAAGCGGCGTCTGGAGGAACGCGATGAGCGCGAGCGACGCGACCGCGCCGACGGCCATCCTGACCGAGCCCACTCGCGTCTCTTTCGGACGCTCTACCTTCGAGAACGCCACGCTCGTCCTATCTCGATATCGTCGCCCACCGGCCACCCGTGATGTCCGAGAGTGTCTCCAGGTCGAGCCTCACGACCGAGTCCGGCGTGCCCGCTGCGGACCACACCTCTTCGAACCGCCGGAGCGAGTCGTCGATGAGCACCGGCAGCTCCCTCGGCAGATCGAACGGCGATACGCCGCCGATCGCGTATCCGGTCGCTCCGCGGACGGTGCCAGCATCCGCGATCGATGCCGTGTCCGCATCTGTCTCGCGCGCAATCGCCGTCTGGTCGCCCTTCCGGTCTCCCGCCACGAGCGCGAGGACGGGCTGCGATCCGGCGACGAACACCAGAGATTTCACGATCTGACCGAGCTCGCAACCGACGGCGTCGGCGACCATCTGGGCGGTCTTGGTGGACCGATCGAAGACGACGATCCCGTCGCCGATACCGCGGGTCGCTAGGAACATCCTGACCCGCTCGAGAGACCCAGCCTGAGCACCGGGTGTTCGCGGCTCCTGGGACACGGCCTCCTCCGATGGCCCTCGGACCTGCCGAGAGTCCTTCAGCACTCGGAGTTAGCGTACGGTGCGGTCACCCGCTTGTGAACCCTGAGGGGTACGTGCAGCCCCTGGAGGACCGCTTCGACGTTCTCCGTGAGCGTCGCCAGGGATTTGAGTTTGAGCCGCATGAGCGGGAATTCCGGATGCGACCGCTCCACCACGAAGCCAGAGTCGGAGAGGAACTCCGCCGAGATCACCGGCAGGTCGGCGGATGGCCCGGAGAACCCGTACGCCTCGACGGCTCGCTCGCCGCGCAGGTACAGGTCGCGAAGCGCCGCGTGCAGGAGCAGCTTGCCGAGCCCCAGGTGGCGAGCCTCGTCCACGAGATGCATGCACGCCAAGAACACCGCGTCGTCCGAGGGAGGGGATGCCGGGAAGTACTCCGCCTGTGGAAGGTAGCCGGGAGGCGCGTACTTCACGAAGCCGAGGACGACGCCGTCCTCGATCGCGGCGCGACCGCAGTCGCCCCACTGCGCCTGCACGTAGTCGATCCATCCTCGGGAGAGCTCGACATCACATTTCGCGCCGCAGTGGCGCGGCAACCGTTCGCGAGACTCCCAGAACGCGCAGCCCACGCACGCGGACGGGAGATCCTCGACGAGATCGGAGGTCAGCGGTTCCATGCGACGGGGCATCGTGCGCCTGCTTCTCCCTCCCGAGTCACCGATCGAGTGCGCTCGACCGCACCGTGACTCACTCGTCGTCCTGGATGACATCCTTCCAGTCCTCGGCCAGTCCACGCATCCGCTTCCTCATCTTAGCCGCCGCGCGGCCCGCGGCGCGGGCGGCGTTCCGGGTCGTCTCGCCAGCCACGTGTTTCGCCACCGCGGTGCCCGCGCCGGCCGCGTGCGCGACGCCGCCCGTCGGCACCGTCTTCTCGACGACGTCGGTCACGACGACAGCCTCTCCGTCGAAACCCGAGACCTCGTCCACCGGGATGGTGGTGCGGCCTACGGCCATGTCGGCCGTCGCGCCCTCGCTCAGCGTGATCTCCTGGACCCGACCGGTCTTGCGACCGATGAGGACATCCCGTACGCGGCCGACGTCCCTGCCGGTCTCCGTGCGGACGGGCATGTGCATCCACACGACCGCGGCGTCCCAGTCGGCCTCGGCATCCCTCGCCGCCTTCGCCGGCGAGGGGAAGCGCTTCGCGTCGTACGTGGCCTGTTCCGCGCCCTTGGGCACGCTCAACGCAGCGAACGGCAGGAATCTCGTGCTCAGTCCCACGACGCCCAGCACCGGTCTTCGATCGACCTCGAAGCCGACGGCCCGCGGCTCGGTCGGGGGGTAGAGCACGTGCTTGACGGCGCCGATCCGTTTGCCGTTCGCGCCGATGATTCTGAGCCCCTCGTAGAAGGAGGCCCTCGGCATACCGCATCTCCTCGCAAGTCGTCCCATGCAAGGGGGCCGCGCCGACCTGTTCGTCGGCGGGCGGCCCCCGGCTGTCGTCTCGGTACCGCTCGGACGTCCGCTAGGCCTTCGCCGGCTCAGCGTCATCCTTCGCGTCGTCCTTCGCGTCCTTGCCGTCGCTCTTGGCCTTCGACGCGACGGCGTCGAGTCCCTCCTGCGCCTTCGCCTCGGCCTTGCCGACGCCCTTCTTGGTGGCAGTAGCCGCCTTGGAGACCGGCTCCTTCGAGGCTTCGGCCGTCGCTCCGACCTGCTCGCGGATCTTGCCGCGCGCCTCATCGTACTTGCCCTTGAGCTCTTCGCCCTTCTCGGAAGTGGTCTGCTTCCCCGTCTCGTACCATTCGGTCGCGCGCTCGACGCCGCCCTGGTACATCTCCTTGCCCTGGTCGTAGTACTCCTGCGACCTATCCACGATGATCTCTCGCGTCTCCTTGCCGGGCCTCGGCGCGAAGAGGACGCCGAGGATGGCTCCTATAGCGCCACCCAGCAGGAACGCGAACAGGACCGATCCCGGACCGGGACCTCTGTAGTCGTCGTACATGCGCATGCACCTCCGTGTGCAACGGCCCGACGGGCCTGACAGAACCGTGCCGACGATAAGTTGTTACCCAAGTACGAGGGCGTGGGAACCAGGGTAGCGCGGACTCCCGCCGAGGTCAGCCCCTAGCGAGGGCGCATAGCACGAGGCGGTCGACGAGATCCTCGAAGCCGAGCCCGACCGCCTCCGCCGCCATCGGCAGGAGCGACGTCTCCGTCATGCCCGGCGACGTGTTGCACTCGAGCACGTACGGCGTGCCCTCCTCGTCCAGCACCATGTCGACCCTGCTCACATCCCTGGCGCCCAGGAGCTCGTGCACCGTGCGGGCGAGTCTCCGCACCTCCGCGTCCACCTCTTCCGCGACGCGCGCGGGGATGTAGTACTCCGTCTCGCCCGGTGTGTACATCGCGGAAAAGTCGAAGAGCCCCGACTTCGCCTCGATCTCCACCGGCGGCAGCACCTCGATGCCGTCCTCGCCGTCGAGGACGGAGACCGCGAGCTCACGGCCGCCGATCCACTGCTCGACCAGCGCCTTGTCGTTGAAGGAGAGCGCGGCGAGGAGAGCCTCGGGCAGCTCGTCCGCCGTCTCGACACGAGCCAGTCCCAGCGCGGAGCCCTGCTGGGCCGGCTTTACCGCGAGGGGGAAGTCGCCGACCGCCTTCACCAAGAGGTCGAGCGCGGTCGCTGCGCCCATCTGCTTGAAGGCGTCGGCTGTGAGTGTCGCCCACGGGGGCGTGGAGACGCCGTTCCTCGCGAACAACCGCTTCGAGATAGCCGTGTCCCAGGCGAGGGCCGATGCGAGCACGCCGGGGCCCGTATAGGGGATGCCGAGGAACTCCAACAGCTCCTGGACCGTCCCGTCCTCGCCGAACTTGCCATGGAGCGCGATGTAGACCGCGTCCGGACGCTCGGAGCGGAGCGTCTCCACGAGGTCTTCCGTGATGTCGAGGGGGATCACGCGGTATCCCTTGGCGGCGAGCGCCGCGGTGACCCGCTCGCCGCTCCTCAGCGAGACGTCCCGTTCGAGCGAACGGCCCCCCATGAGGACCGCGATCTTCTTGCTCACGCCTCGACCCCCTACCCGCCGAGCGCTCTGGTGTCGCCGGCTGTGGACGCGTCCGACTCACCAGGGAGCGCACCCGCGTTCAGGAAGGCACGGTAGAGCTCCAACCGGTCTTCCAGCACCTCAGCCAGGCGCTGGATCCCCTCCCTGATCGCATCCGGCTCAGCGTAGCAGAAGGCCAGGCGCATACAGTTGCGGCCGCGGCCGTCGGGGAAGAACCCGTCGCCCGGCACGAATGTCACGCCGTGCTCGACCGCTTCGGCAAGCAGCGTGTTGCTGTCGATGAAGCGCGGCATGATGACCCAGATGAAGAACCCGCCTTGTGGCACGGTCCATCGCACCTCCGGCGGGAAGTGCTCCTCCAGCGCTTCGAGCATCGCGTCCCTGCGCTCGTGGTAGACGCGCGTCAGTTCCTGCAGCACGCGACGCCATCTCGTCTTGCTGAAGTACGCCTCGGCGATCACCTGGGTGAACGCGCTCCCGCACAGGTCCGCAGCCTGCTTCGCCAGGAGCACCTTGCCGACGATCGGTCTCGGCGCGGCCATCCACCCGAGCCTCAGACCCGGGGCGAAGATCTTCGAGAACGTACCCACGTACACGACCTCGTCGTCGAGCGCCTTCAGCGGCTTGACGTGCCCGCCGTCGAACCTCAGTCGTCCGTAGGGATCGTCCTCGATGACCGGTACGCGGTACTCGTGTGTGAGTTCGAGCAGCCTGCGGCGGCGCTCAGGCGTCAGGGTGACCCCCGCCGGGTTCTGGAAGTTGGGGATGGTGTAGAGGAACTTGGCCCCGCCGGGGCCGATGCGCTCGAGCTCCCGCTCGAGCAGGTCCACGCGCATCCCGCCATCGTCCATCGGGATGCACACGATGTTCGGCCGGTACGCCGAGAAGGCCTGGAGCGCACCGACGTACGTGGGCCCTTCGGTGATGATCGTGTCACCCCGGTCGATCATGATCTTGCCCAGGAGGTCGAGGGCCTGCTGGGCGCCGGTGGTGATGATGAGATCGTCGGGGCCGAGCCGCACGCCGCTCTCCGCCATGAGCTCGGCGACGATGAGACGGAGTCCGGGGCGCCCCTCAGAGCTGCCGTACTGCAGCGCGAGCGCACTGTGCTCCTCGATGGCGTCGTGAGCGACGCGCGCGACGTCGAAGGCGGGTACACTCGCGACATCGGGCATACCGCCGGAGAGCGAGATGACGTCGGGGCGCGAGGCGGCGGCGAAGAGGTCGCGGATGGCCGAGGAGCGGACGCTGTCCATCCTCGCGGCGTACGAGTCCTGCCACTTGTCGAACAATATCCGCGCGGTGCCCATATCGACCACGGCCTCTTCCTCGGCAGAAGATTGGGCGCAGCGTAGCACCGCGTCCGACCCTACTTCAAGCGGCTAGCCTCGGTCTTCACGGTCGTGGAGCCGCACGTCGCGCAGGCTGGAGACGATGGTGTCGACCGACGGCGAGAGCGTGCCGTCGGCCAGGGAGCGCACGATGGAGGAGGCGCCCTTCACCGCACCCAGACACGCGAGATCGTCGTCGTACTGAAGCGAGACGCGGAAGGTGCCCTTCGGGTCATGGTCCCAGTCCCAGCGCGTCTCGCCCGTGAGCGTGCGAGGCGATCCCGCGAGCACCATGAGCTCGAGCGCGACATGCTCGAAGAGGTGGGCGAACTCGGTGTCGGCGAGCTCCTCCGTGAGCGGGCGCCCCTCGGCGTGCCGGCACCGGTGTCTCGCGAGCCCAGGAAGGAGCTCGAGGGAGCGTTCACGCAGTCCCTCGACCGCGCTGGTCCTCAGCGGTGTGGTGCCGAACGCCAGCACGGCCTCGACACGGTCGGTGTGGACCGTGACCGAGTCGACGCGCATGCGGTCAGCAGCAGCTCGGCGGGTTCGGCAGCGCGGGGCACGTGCAGCGCCGGCGGCCGATGTAGTAGGCGAAGGACACGACGACGACGGCCGTCACGACGCCGGCGATGACCATTTTCGTGGTGTCCTGCCTGAGAACCTCTTTCGCATCTTCGCGGACCGTGTCCCGGATCCCCTCGGCCTGCTCTTTGAGGTCTTCTACGGTGATCTTCTTGGGTGTCATTCTGTCTTGAACCTCATCTTGATCGACAGGAATATTGCCGCGGCAAGCACCGCGATGCCGCCGATGATCAGGAACGCGGTCGCGTACGCGGCCACCCACTGCATCCCAGCGGTGTGGAGCCAGTAGCCGAGCAGCATGATGGACGCGATCTCGATCCAGAACAGACCGAGGACCAGCAGGCAACCGGCTGCATACGCCGATGCGAGGGTGAGCCCGAGACGCTGCATGGGGATGACGAGCTTGTCGTGGACGACGCCCTGCGCCTCCTGCCGGACCCAGTCCGACGCCATCTGGAGAAGGTCCGCGGTCTGATCGATGACGGTCGGGCGCTCGTCGGTCGGCTCGGGCTTGCCGCCCGGGACGGTGGGCTCCGGCTTCGGGCGCTCGTCGGTCGGCTCGGGGCTGGGCATCTTCGCGACCTCCGGGCTCACAGGGGCGGCGACGTACGTATGTAGGATACCCAAAAGTGCAGACGGGACCGTCCGTGACTTCGTACGACCCGCGCTGGGCGGCGGAAGCTATCTCTCAAGGATGCGGTAGCGGACGGTCCCCACGCCGCCGAAGCCGAGCGCCTGCGCGGTGCCGGGTCCCAGGTCGAACGTGCGACCGGCGATGTACGGGCCACGGTCCTGCACCACCGCGACGCACGTGCGTCCACCGTACTCAAACTCGATCTCGGTCCCGAAGGGCAGCGAGCGGTGGGCGACGACCATGCTCGTGGTCGCGAGCGTCCCGCCACCGGCCATCCTGTTCCCGTAGAAGCCCGGTCCGTACCAGGAGACCTTCGCCGTGCTCCACGCCGGAGTGGCCTGCTTGACGACGACCTCGGCCACCTCGCCCTCGAGCGCCGTGCCCGACGCACGCAGCACGTCGACCTTCACGCACGCCGAGTCGAATTCGCCGGCCGACACCCTCGGTCCGATGCCGAGCTCCGAGCTGGTCTCCGCGAGCGGCGCCGCATACGTCCGCGCGGGGGACGCGAGCTCCAGGACCGTGCCGCGCCCCAGCGAAGCAACGAGCAGGGGGAGGATCGCCGATGTCGCGGCGATCCGCCATCCGGGCAGCGAGATGTCCACACGACCTCCGACTTCCGGGAACAGTGCTGGCGAACACGGACGCGCAGAGAGATGCCTCTTCTCGAGGAGAGCGGGGATGCACGGGAGGTCGC